>JABGQJ010000869.1 GCA_018648945.1 Victivallales bacterium | reverse complement strand
CATCCGGATGTGCAGACACCATGTCTCGACGCCCTGGCCGAGCGGGGCGTCATGTTCCCGAACCACTACGCCCAGGCACCGGTCTGTGGGCCCTCGCGGACGGCGTTGTGGACCGGACGCTATCCCCACAGCAATGGCTGCATGGCCAATCTGGTCGGCGTGGGGCGGCAGGAGAGGAGTTTCGTGGAATCGCTGGCGGATACGGGCTACCAATGCCTGAGTTTCGGCTCCAACCACATCCAACCCGAACCGGGCGGCTTCGCGGAGCTCGTTTCGAGCCGGCATGATCACGTCAACTCGGCCTACAATCACTTCCTCTTGGAGAAGGGCCTGTCAGAGAGACCGGACCGCATAGCTGCGCCGTTCGAGACGCCAAGCAGATCGCTGAGTTTCGGCCTAACGGCGGAGCCCATGGATCTCAACCCCGACGCGTTCTCCACCGACCGCGCCACCTCGTTCATCGCCGGTGAGCACGAGGCGCCGTTCTTCCTCTACCTCGGCCTGCATCAACCCCATCCGCCCTACCTCTCCGACGAGGCCCACTACGGGATGTACGATCCCGACGAGATCGAGATCGCGCCCTTCAACGCCCCCGACATCGGGCGTCACCCGGCCTTGCAGAAGCGGTTCGAGAAAGCTGGCTACGCGAGCCTGCCCGAGCGATCCGTCCGACAGATCACGGCGCTCTACTATGCTGCCGCGACCTTTGTGGACGAGCAGGTAGGGAAGGTCTGCCAAGCGCTGGAGGAAGCGGGGCTTCGGGAGAACACGCATATCATCTTCACCTCCGACCACGGCGATTTCTGCGGGGAGCTGGGCCTATACGTGAAGGCTGATGTGCCGATTCGCCCGCTGATCCACGTGCCGCTCATCTGGTCGGGGCCGGGAGTCGCCCCCGAGCGGGCCGAGGGCTTCTCCGAAATGGTCGATCTTGCCCCCACCATCCTCGCCGCCGCCGAGGTCCCCGTGCCAGTCGCGCTGGAAGGGCGCAGCCTCTTCGACACTCCCCGCGACTGGGCCTGCGCAGAGATTGCCGACATCGCCTGGAATGCCGCCGCCAGGCGGTACGATGCGGAAAGCTGGTACATCTCATCGGTTGACGAGCGCTGGCATTACCTGCACGCCACCCGACCGGGGTACTCCGCGCTGTATGATCTCGCAGGTGATCCCCACTGCCACCGCAACGTCATCGAGGACAACCCGACCGTGGCCAACGAGCTCCGCGCGCGGCTGCTCAATCATCGGCTTGCCGCCAAACCGGCCTACCAGGACCATTCCCTGGCGAGTTGGGCGGAATTCCGCGAGGGAGCCGAGACCGCCCAGGATTACTGGCGGGACTGAGCGGCAGAACCCGGTACTCAGGAGGGCATCATGCCACTGAACATCCTAGTCATCATGACCGACCAACTCCGGGCAGACCACTGCGGGTTCCTCCCCGGGGCCAAGGTGGATACGCCGAATCTCGACCTGCTGGCCGGCAGCGGCAGCTTCAGCAACTGCATCACGGCGAACCCCATCTGCACGCCGGCCCGCTGCGCACTGCTGACGGGGAAGTACACCCATCAGATCGGGATGGTCGCCATGTCCGGCGAGCTCTCCCCGCAGCACCCCACGTATCCCCGCGCCCTGCAGCAGGCAGGCTACCACACCATGGGCGTCGGCAAGTTCCACTTCTGGCAGGGCTGGCCTTGGGGGCAAGCGCGAGGCGAGGGCTACGATCTGACCGCGCTGACGGCAGACGCGGAGGCCTATGGTTTCGATCAGGTATGGGAGGCCGCTGGGAAGCAACTGGCAGTCAGGAGCCGCTGCGAGCACTACGCTCATCTGGAAAACAAGGGCCTTGGCGATCCCTACCGCGACTTCGTGGAGAGCGAGGGGAAGAACAGCAAACAGGCGGCGGCTACGGTCTTCACCGGGAAGCCGTGGCCCTTTGCCGACGAGGACTACGTGGACCATATGATCACCGACCAAGTGATCCACCACCTGCGTGAGCGCCCCAAGGGCAAGCCCTTCCTCATGTTCGCTTCCCTGTGCTCTCCCCATCCCCCCTTCGATCCCCCGGCACGCTACTTGGACGGAGTGCTCTATGAAGAAGTCGATGACTTCATCCCGACCGATCCGCCCATGGACATGGAGACCAAAAAGCGCCTCTGGCGCATGCGGCGGGCCTACCGGGCTCTGGTCCTCATGATCGACACGCAGGTGGGGCGGATGCTCGCCGCGCTTCGGGAGGAAGGGGTGTTCGACGACACAATGATCGTGTTCACCACCGACCACGGGGAGATGCTCGGAGACCATGGGTGCATGCAGAAGCAGAGCTACTACGCATCCTCAGCCCGAATCCCCCTCGCCATCCGGCATCCCCATTACTTGACCGAGACGCCGCGCGTCATTCCCGCTCCCGTGGAGCTTACCGACGTCACTGCCACTATCCTCGATGCCGCCGGGCTCGACCCCCAGGCCAGCTTGTCCCTTCCCTGGCCTGCCTTCAACAACCGCGTCCCAGCCCGCTCCCTGCTTCCCATCCTCCGCGGCGAGACCGAACGCGTGCGCGACATCGCCTTTTCCGAGTGCCAGGACGAATGGCAGATGCTACAAAGCGACCGCCACAAGTACGTGCGCCTCGTCCAATCGGACGGCCCGAACGAGAAGCTCTTCGACCTACAGAACGACCCCGACGAGCAGGCGGATCTGGCCAGCGATCCAGAGCAGGCTGACACATTGGTATGGTTCCGCCAACAGCGGGAAGCCCTCATCGACCGCACCCCACCCGCCCAACTGAATTGCCTGCCTTTGCAGTGGTGAGGGACGCGTCCCCGTCGCCCAGCGGGCTTGGTTGCCGTAGCGTGGCAACCGTGTTCGCGGGGCCGGGGACGGTCCGGGAGATCACGGGCGCAGGTCGCAGCGCCAGACGGCGCTGCGGGAGCCGTAGTAGAGCACGCCGGCCTCAGTCACCAGGAACCCGTGGGCGCTCTTCAGCGACGGGTGCCGGGCGAGTACCTTGGCCGTGCGTGCCACCGGGTCGATGGCGAAGACGGCATCATCGCCAATGCCGACCGCATGGCCTTCCGGCCCGAGCAGGATGTCGCTGAGATCGGGGAACCGAAGGCGCTTCACCGGCAGG
>JABGQJ010000868.1 GCA_018648945.1 Victivallales bacterium | reverse complement strand
ATCATTCCATCATTCCATCATTCCATCATTCCAGTATTCCAGTATTCCAGTATTCCAGTACTCCAGTACTCCCCCTCCCCCCTAGCCTGGAGTTCCTTCCATGAACCACCCCACGATTCCCCTCAACAACGGCATTGAGATGCCCATGCTCGGGCTCGGTGTCTGGCGTGCTCCGGAAGGCCCCATCACCGAGGCCGCCGTGGCGTGCGCACTCGAGGCCGGCTACCGCTCCATCGACACGGCAATGGTCTATGGCAATGAGGTCAGCGTCGGCCAGGGCCTTCGCGCCAGCGGCGTGCCCCGTGACGAGATCTTCGTGACCACCAAGCTCTGGAACGAGGACGCCCGCTCCGGCAAGGTCCGGGAGGCCTTCGAGGCCAGCATGGACCGCCTTGGGCTCGACGTCCTGGACCTCTACCTCCTGCACTGGCCCGTGCCCGGAAAGTACCTCGCCTCCTGGGCGGTGCTGGAAGAGCTGTATGCCGAAGGCCGCATCCGCGCCATCGGAGTCAGCAACTTCATGGTCCACCACCTTGAGGATTTACTGCCGCAGGCCAGTGTGGTCCCCGCCGTGAACCAGATCGAGTTCCACCCCCGGCTCCAGACCCCCGACTTGGTCCGCTACTGCCAGGAACGCGACATCGTGGTCGAGGCCTGGTCCCCGATCATGCGTGGTGATGTCGGCAGTGTCCCCGAGATTGTCCAGCTCGCCGAACGCCTCGGCAAGACCCCCGTGCAAGTCACCCTCCGCTGGCAGATCCAGCGCGGCATCGTCACCATCCCCAAATCCGCCAACCCCGACCGCATCCGCGCCAACGCCGCCATCTTCGACTTCGCGCTCTCCGCCACCGACATGGCCCTCATGGACAGCCTGGACACCCACCAACGCCTCGGCCCCGATCCCGACACCTTCGGTTTCTAGGCGACTGGGACGCCACGGATCGTTCGATGAGGGAGAACGCAGCCGCTGGCTGCAAGCCCTCCTTTGTGGCCGCAGTGTGCAGTGTGCGGCGCGCGTCCGTGCAGTGCGGGGCAATTGAGGGTGGGGGACAATCCGTGGTAGCGTGCCCTGCGCGGACGCGTGATCGCGTGACCGCGTGATTGCTGGGGAGATCGTCGAGGGCAGGGGAAAGGTACAAAAAGAAACGCGCCCGCCGGGAAGCCGGCGGGCGCGTTGAGAACGGTCGGGCCGCCGCCGAAGCGGCGGCCCTTCGTTTGACTAGTAGATCTGAGTGGCCTCAGTCTCGTTGACCGGGCGCTTGAGTTCGTCGGTGGTCATCTCGACCGCGAAGCGGACATCGCCGACCTTCACGCCCTTGACCTTGACCTGCCAGGCGGCTCTGGCCTTGGGCGCCAGGCTGCGGAGCGGCGTGAAGGTGATCACGCCTGCCTTGTGGCTGCCAGTGACGTTGCTGCCAGCGGGACCGGCGGCGGACTGGAAGACCTCGTTGGCTTCGAGCGTGCAGACGATCTTGATGTTGGTGTCCGGCGCGGTGCCCTGGTTGGTGGCGGTGATGGTGTAGGTCTCCACATCGCCGACGCTCAGGGGATCTGCCACGTCGATAACTTCAAGAAGGATGGCGGCCTTGCCAGCGACCAGAGTGCTGGCAGCGTCAGACACGGCAGCGGCGCAGTCGGCAACGGCAGTCGCCTGGTTCTTCAGGGTGCCAGCGCCGACGGCCTTGGCGGTGACCTTGAAGGCAACCGTGGCCTTCGGGGCGAGGGAAGCGACCTTCCAAACGACCTTGCCCGCACTGGCCATGCCGCCACTGCTGGCGGACACGAAGGCAGCGCCAGCGGGCATGACGTCGGTGACGATCAGGTTGTTGGCAGGGGCATCACCCTTGTTGGTGACCTTGATGTCATAGACAATTCCGCGCCCGGCGAACGCCTTCGTGGTGGCGGTCTTGGTGATGCCGAGGACCGGCTGGGTCACCTTGACAGTGGCGGCGTCTTCGGCGGTAAGTTTACCGGCGGTGGCAACGGCCTTGTTGGTGAAGGTGCCGGTGCGCGTGGCCTTGGCATTGATGGTCTTGGTGACGGACTGGCCGGCGGCCAGGCTGCCAATCGGGAAGGTGACCTGGGTGCGACCATCGGCGGTCGTCAGCCCGGCCGGGAGCGTGTCCACAAGCGTCACGTTGCGCAGGGTGCCGGTACCGGCATTGCTCACAACCAGCGTGATCGGGATGGGATCGCACTTCATGACATTGGCGGGCATCGTCTTCTTCAGCGCCAGTTTCGGGGCCACGGCCACGAAGGAGGTGCAGAGAATCGGCTTGTATTCGACCTTGGCGCAGGTGATGAAGTCACCGGCCTTGGTCGGGATGCCGCGGACCTTGACGCACTTGGACTGACCGCCGGCGAGGCGGCTGAGATCCCACTTGGCTTCGTTGTTGGCGTTGATCTCAGCCTGCGGGATCGAGCCCAGGAACTTGAAGTTCTCGGGAATCTCGGCGGTCAGAATCACGTCGGTCAGGGGGCAGTCGGTCAGATTCTTGACGCACATCTCATAGTCCACGCTCTCGCCGACGTATACTTCGGTGGGAGTTGTCGTGGTAAGCAGAACGACGCTGCTGTTCACATTGCCGGTGGGGATTGCCATGGCGGCGGTCGTCTTGCCATCGGCGGTGGTGATGACCGGACAGGTCCCGCTAACCACGGGCTTGGACTTCGGACGGGGGGCGGCAGCGGTGGGTTCCATGCAGGCGCAGCCCGCAAACAGCACGGCGGTCAGCGCGAGACTTAGGACACGAACGAACTTGCTTTTCATCGGGGTTCTCCTTGGGGGGCGGCGGGAAACGTTAACGATCCTCGGGGAAAATTGGGGGGGCAGGGGGCTCCGCATCGTCGTCCAAAAAACCACGGTAGAGACGACATACTCGACCTAATGTACTTGGTTCCTGCTGTCTGCGCAAGCATTCTCGTCAGCTTGTTTCTGCATCATGTAGGCTGGGACAAGCTTACTTGCAGCAAAGGAAATAGGGGGACAGCTCCTTGTCTACTCCACGACCTCATTGCCGGAAAGCGCACTGGTCACGTGTCACATCTTTCGTGTCGTCCATTGACGTCTGTCGGCACCGGAAGTTCCATGGCAGTGGTGCGATTCTCGGACTTTCCGCCGCCCTCAAGC
>JABGQJ010000867.1 GCA_018648945.1 Victivallales bacterium | reverse complement strand
CCCTCGGCAGCATGTCCGGTCCAGCCGCACGCTACTACGGGGACCGCTGGCTGGCCCGCCCCACTCGCGAGTGGCGCGTCCGCCCTGGCGCGCGCCCTGAGATGAGTTCCGTCGCCCGCTGCTCCGCCGCGCCAGAATACGCCGACTGGCTCTTGGGAGCGGTGGACAATCTGATCACCAACTACGACATCGACGGTCTCTACTACGACTGGGGGTGCGGTTTCTGCCGCAACCACGAGCACGGCTGCGGCTACAAGCCTCGCGACGGCGTCGTCGCCAAGGTCCCAGCGGCGGGAACCGAGACCGAGATCATCGGCATCACCTTCGGCGCGGGTGGCGCGCCCTTCGCCTCCTACCGCAAAACCTACCCAATCCTGGCCCACCGCCAGCTCTGGAAACGCCTCTACTCCTTGGTCAAACAACGGAAGGGAGAACGGGGAATCATCACCGCCCATTCCGACGTGCCCGGCTCCATGGTCTACCTCAGCTTCGTCGATAGCTCCTGGCACTCCGAGGACATCACCTGCCATATGAAGAAGCCCTGGTTGCCGACCACCGCCCAGTACCAGCTCTTCATGTCCAAGCAACATCTGGGCCTGCCGAGCGAGATTCTCTGCTACGCCTTCATGAACATGGGGCCCTACGAATCCGGCGAGGAATCGCTGGCTGTGTCCATGCTGTATGGGGAGTGGAACCGCCCCCAGTCCCAGGGACACTACGCCTGGGTAAACCCCAAGAACTACGGCCCGGTCAGCTCCGTCTGGCGGGGGCTGGACCGGTTCGGCATCGACGGGGCGCGCTGGATTCCCTACTGGCGAAACCAGAAGCATGTGCGCGACGCGCCGGACCGAGACATCCGGGTCAGCCTCTGGGAGAAACCGTCCCAAGTCCTGCTCGTCGTCTCCAACCTCCGCCGCGAAGCCCAGACAGCAGAGGTGACCATCCTCCCCGACCAGTTCGCGAATGGCACCGCCGTGGACGCCCGCACCGGGGAGAAGCTCGCCCTGAAGGGACACCAACTCACCGTCCCCCTGCCCGCTCTGAACATGCGTCTGGTCCACATCCAACCCGCCCAACAATAGCTGGACGTGCCATGACCACTCCCCGGCAAGACATCCATATCGTCCCCAACTTCCACTATGACGTGGCCTATCTGAAGTCCCATGAGGACTACCTGCCCACCTGCATGCGCAACATCATCGAGGCCTTGCGCATTCTCGACGCGCACCCGGAGTACCGCTTCCTGATCGAGCAGGTGATTCTCCTGGAGATCTTCTGGAACCGACACCCGGAGCACCGGGACACGCTCGTCGCCCATGCCCAGGCCGGACACCTGGAAGTGGCACCAGGCATGTATGTCATGCCAGACATGAACCACACCGACGGCGAGTCCATGTTCCGTCAGGCCAAGCTCGGGCGCGATTGGCTGCAGGCACACCTCGGGGTCGTCCCGCGCGTCTGTTGGATCGCCGATTGCTGGGGCCACCACGCCCAACTGCCCCAGATCCTGCGGCAATGCGGCTACGAGCACTACGTGTTCTGGCGTTGCATGCGCCCCGAAGTCATGCGCAACGAATTCACCTGGCAGGGACTGGACGGCACGGGCATCCGGACCCACTGGCTGGCCCGAGGCTACGGTAACATCCGATTCCCTAGCGAGGAGGCAGTGATCAACGCCCCCGACCTCGACCTCGCCGGCTGCGGGCCCAAGCAGATCCTCGCCCTGACCCAAGAACTGGAGACCTACGGCGACAACCAACCCCTGATGCTCTGCAACGGCGGCGACTTCATGTTCCCCCAGGCCTCCGCACCCGAGGTGGTGCGTCGACTGAACGGAGACGACCGCCTGCCCTCCATCCGCTTCTCCACCCCGTCCGAGTCTCTCGCGGCGGTGGACTGGGACACAGTCGCCACGGTCGACGGCGACTTCAACAGCTCGCTCCAAGGCACGTTCACGTCCAACATCCGCATCAAGCAGCGGAACCGGCAACTGGTCAACCACCTGCTCTCTTTGGCGGCCCTCGCTGGCGTCACCGACCAGCCTGCCGCCGACTTCGAGCCCATCTGGCGGCTGCTCCTGAAGCAGCAATTCCACGACATCATCTGCGGCACCATCACCGACCAAGCCCTGGAGGATTCCCTGCGCGAGTTCGCCGAAGCAGAACAGCTGCTGGATCAGCGGCTCGCTGCCCTGTCCTCGGGCCCAGGCACGGCGGCCCTGTTCAACCCCCATGCGTTCCCGGTGCAGGCGAATGTGGCGCACGGCGACCAGCGCGTTCATGTCACCATTCCCCCATTGAGCTGCACGTCCCTGGACGATGGCAAGGCCATCGCCGAGATCACCCACCCGGCCCTCCCCTGCGAGTTCGGCAACGCCCACTACTGCGCGGAGATCGATGCCCACGGCTACATCACCAGCCTGATCGAGCACCAGAGCGGCACCGAGTTGGTGAACCCCGCCGTCGCCCCCTTCGGCAGCCTGGCGCTACAGCTCGACTACGGCGACCTCTGGATGCTCTTCGAAGCCCCTCTCAACGGCGGTTGCATGCAGTCCGCCCTCACCCAGAACCACCCCGATCCCTACGACCGAGGCGATCCGCAAGGCCTGGTCAACCGAGGGACCTGCCGCCCCAGCATCCGGCACGCGAGCGTCGTTCGGGCCTCCACGGAGGAGCTGGTCATCGAGCAAGAAGGCGTGGTCGGCTTCTGGCAGTTACGCGTGACCTTCCGTATTCAGACCCGCTTCCAGGCCCACTCCCCACGGATCGAGTACCACACAACCATCGACCCCAGCGGCAAACACTACCGGCTCCGCGCCGCCTTCCCAAGCGCCATCCAGGACGGTGCCATCCGTCACGAGATCCCCTATGGCATCCAGGAGCGGACCAACGGCGAACACGTAACCCAGAACTGGCTGGACTACGCCGACGAGACCGCCGGGCTAGCCCTGCTCAACCGAGGCACCCCCGGCAACGGCGTGGATCAAGGCACACTCCTGCTTTCGCTCTTCCGCTCCGCCGCCATGGAGTACAAGGCCCCCAGCGAGCTCTCCTTCGCTGAGGGCGTCCCCCACACCTTCGACTACGCCATCCTCCCCCACGGCCCCAATGCCGACACCGAGATCATCCGCGA
>JABGQJ010000866.1 GCA_018648945.1 Victivallales bacterium | reverse complement strand
GCCGCATCGACAATCGCGCTCCGGTACTGCCCAAGCTGATCGGCTGCGGGCTGAGCATCCAGCTCCGTCCCCAAACGAGACAGGGCCGTGCGCAGAGGACCACCCTCGGCCCCGAAGTAGGCAGCCTTCCCAGGCGCGGGAAGGGGATCTTCCAGATACCGGAGCGTGGCGTCCCACAATTGCCGAGCGCTGGGAGCGGTGTCAAGGGCCTCAAGCCAGTCCAGCTGCGAACACAGCACGAGTCCCTTCCCCACATTCCACTCCACCAAACCCGCGTAGAGCATGCCCTTGGGGCCGCCCGCCTCGATGATCGCCCTGAAGTTGCCCGACTGCGGCTTGGAGATGCACTGCGTCGCCACCCGGTGCCCGGGGTACCAATACTGCAGAGCGCCCGGAGCGAGATCGGCCACGATCGGGTGCGAGGACCGATACGTGAAGTTGAGCGCCGCAACCCGGGGCGAAAGCTGGAGCGGGACGGGCAGGAAGTCCGGATCATGTTCCTGACGCAGCACCAGCACGCGACCGCCTTGCGCCACGAAACCGGCAATGGCCTCCGCACTGCCGGTCAGCCTCCCCTTCGGCACGGCTTCCCCGATGATCAGTACATCCAGCTTCCGCAGTACCTCGGCGGCAGGAGCGGGGATGACCTGGAGGCCTGGGATCAGGCGACGCAGAGCGTCCCTGGAGACCCCAGACGGGTCGCAGAGGCCAAGGCGCAGGCGACTGGCCAGCGGGCGAGCGGGCGTTGGGGAGACAGTGATCCGCCGCTCCACCCGGGACAGTTGGGTCTTTCCCTCCCGAAGCGTCGCTATCAGCGTGAGTTGCGTGGTCTTGGGCACGGTCGGCGCGGCGAAGGCGATCTGTGTTCGCTTCAGGTCGCATGACTCGAACCGCAAGCGGTCCCGATCCCGGGCCACGACCGTGCCGTCCGCCCGCGTCAGCGTCCACTCGAACGTCAGTTTGGCACCACGGAACTCATCGAAGTGCAGGTTGACGTCGTAGACCACGGGCGTGCCGGAATAGAACGCCCTGTATTGCTGAAGAATGTTGATGTCGGCCCGGGGCGCGGCGATCCAGGTGGGGTCGCCAAAGATCCATTTCCAGAGGGTTATGGCACTGACCTCGGCATCGCGGTGCCCACGGCAGAACCACCGGTTGGCCACATCATGGGTCAGCTCGGTCCAGCGGTGGTCGGCGTAGACCCCATCCCCCACAAGCTTGGTCATGGCATCCGGGGGTGAGAAGAACAAGGCCCAGCAACTCTCGTTGACCACGATCGGCTTGAGACCCCAGGTGATGGGCGATTCGGCCAGCACGTTGGCTGCTCGCTTGCTCATGCCTGCTGGCGTCTTCATCCCCGGCTTCAGAGTCTGATCGAAGCGACGCCAGTAGGCGGCCTCGGGGAAGTAGGCATCCGCTTGGCGCAGGGCATCGCCATCCACCGCATAATGGGTGGAGATGTGCTTGGTGTACCCGCGGAGATCCAGGTCGCAGCCAAACTCGATCAGGCGCGTGTCATCTTCCAGCAAGGCTTCCTCCCCGAGCTGGTGCAGGCGGGCGGCATTCTTGTCGTAGCTCTCGCCGCAGAACTCGTTCGAGACATACCAGGTGACAATCGACGGGTGGTTGCGGAGCCCACGGATCAGCTCGCGAGTGAAGCCACTGGCGTTGGTCCAGAAATCGTCGCTGTTGATCTTCTCGCTGTTGGGTCCAGCCAGCCCGCCTCGTCCCTGGGCGGATACGACGCCCTCTTCGTCCATGATATCGGCCCGGTGCTCCGGGTCGTAGATGTGCCGGTTCATGCGGCACCCCATACGCTTGCCAGCCCGAATCGTCTCGCGCACTGCCGCGCGCTTGTTCCGGCGGGTGAGCTGCCACCCCCAGGTGGAGAGGAACGGGCGGCTGTTGAACTTCACATGCTCGCCATTCCACACGAACTTCCGCCCCTCGACGGCGAACTCGCGGAATCCGAACCGAGTCTCGACCCGGTCCAGCAGCGCTCCCTTCCCATCCCGCAACTCCGTGACCAACTGTAGCAGAGGGAACTCGTTCGGGCCCCACAGAATCGGCTTCCGCCAGGGCTGCGCCAGCGAGACCGTCCTGGCCTTGCCCGTAGCGAGTGCCAGGGGGGCAGTAGTCAGCACGCGTTTGCCCTCGGAACTCACCGTATTCGTTAGGGTGTAGGTGCCCCCTGCGGGAAGGTCGGGCAGCGCGACATCGACCGTCAGCCGTTTCTGCGTGACCGAGGTCTTCGGGAAGACGTCCTGGAGTGCGGTCGAGCCGGTCGTGTAGAGATAGACCTCGGCGAGACCGGCCTTCAGGCAAGTAGGCGCGAGCAACCGGCCATCCCGTGTGCGACCATCCTCGCCATAGTCCCGAGCGGCGCTGCCATCGCAGATGCCAATCAGGAGCTCGTTTTCGGTCCCGGGCCGAAGCTGCGCCGAGGCATCGATCTCGAACGATCCCGTGGGGCCCCAGTGCGAGCCGGCCTCGGTGCCATTGACGAAGACCCGGCAGGCGAAACTGGCGCGGGAGAAGTGCAGAACCCGGCGTTCGCCAATCGCACCTTCTGGCAGCGTGAACCGCTTCCTGTACCATGCCACATGGTCCTTGTGGGTCGGCCCATTGGGTATGTCTTGCCAGCTTGCCGGGAGGTCCACACCGCGCCACTTCGCCGTGCCGGGCACGGTCGAAGGCACCCCCACTTCCGTGGCGTCCGGCAGTGTCGTCCACTCCCACCCACGGTTGAGCCAGACCTTCTTGCGGAAGGCGTCCAGATTGTCGACGAGGATCTCCCTGACCAACTCGCGGAGCTTCCCGTCGGCGTCGGTCACCGTGACGATGGCCCGGTACCGGTCGGAATCCCCTCGGTCGAAGGCGACTGTTCTGCTCATCTTCACGCGCGGGGCGAGGGTGGCTCGTTCATCGAGCTCCCCGACCCGACGTTGGAAGTAGTCGAGGATGCGGACGGAGACGGAGAGCGGGCGGGCGCGCCGCTGTACACTCTCCAGATCGAAGGAGAACTCGTACTTGTCCGCCCCGGCGTCCGCCGCTTTGAAGTCGCCGGTAAGCCGGACCAGATCGTCGTAGTCGGGATCGTTCCCGTAGCTGATGCGGAGGGGGGTGGCAGGG
>JABGQJ010000865.1 GCA_018648945.1 Victivallales bacterium | reverse complement strand
CATCCTGCGGAAGCGCCACAGGCGTCGAGGCGGCACCGGCCGCAGCCTTCAGGACCACGAGAAGTGGCCTGATGTCCACTTCCGCGACCTCGGGTACTTCTCGTTGGAAGCAGCCCGGCGTCGCGCCGTTCAGTCCCTCGGGCAATCATTGACTGGCGAGCCGTATGCGGGAGATCCGCACGTACGGTTCTGAGGGGGGGGCGGCGCAAACCAATGCGCCGTCCCTGCCTCTACCAGGGGCGATCTGCCGGGGCTCCTTGCTTGGGGGCGGTTGGGGATGGATGTTCTGGGGAGTCCCAACTGGAGATTGATGCTATGCCCGAGCAACGCCCGAATGTGATCGTGATCATCACCGACGACCAGGGGTATGGCGATTTGGCCTGCCATGGGAATCCGGTGGCGCTGACCCCGAACCTGGATCGTCTGCATGGCGAGAGCGTGCGGTTCGTGGACTTCCACGGGGCCCCAATGTGTACGCCCACGCGCGGGCAGCTGCTGACGGGGCTGGACGCGGCGCGGAACGGGGCGCTGAACGTGAGCAGCGGCCGGACGATGATGCGGGCGGATCTGCCCACAATGGCGGATGTGTTCCGGGCGGGTGGCTATCGCACGGGGCTGTTCGGCAAGTGGCACCTGGGGGACAACTACCCGTACCGACCGCAGGATCGGGGCTTCGAGGAGAGCATCTGGTTCCCGTCTTCCCATATCAGTTCGTTGCCGGACTATTGGGAGAACGACTATTTCGACGATGTGTATTGCCACAACGGGGAGCGGACACGCTTCGAGGGGTACTGCACGGAGGTGTTCTTCGACCATGCCTTGGCGTGGATCGAGGAGCGCCAGCAGAATGACGAGCCCTTCTTTGCCTACCTGCCCACGAACGCACCGCACTACCCGCTTTGGGTGCCGGAGGAGGACCGGTTGGAGATGGAAGCATATTTCAGCGAGCACGAGCACTTGCTGGAGCAGGAATTGAAGCCGGGGTTGCGGTCTCAGCTCGTTCGCTTCCTGGCCATGATTCGCAATGTGGACCGGCAGGTGGGGCGGTTGCGGCAGTTCTTGGAAGACAAGGGACTGGCCGAGAACACGTTGCTGGTCTTCATGACCGACAACGGCAGCACGTTCGGGCCAAACTACTACAACGCGAACATGCGTGGCGGCAAGGTGACACTGTGGGATGGCGGACACCGTGTGCCGTGCTTCCTGCATTGGCCCGGCGGCGGCCTGGATAGGGGGCGCGATGTGGGTGGGCTCACGGAGGTGCAGGACTTGCTGCCGACCTTCGCGAGTCTGTGCGGGCTGGACGCTCCGGAAGCCTGCGATGGTACGGATCTGGCCCCGGTGTTGCGCGAAGACACCACCCCGCCGGAGGACCGCATGCTGGTGGTGAACTACAGCCGCATGCCGAACGACTTGGACTATCCCTCGCCGGACAGCCCGTCGTTTGTGCGCCGGGAGGGAGCCGCTGTGCTCTGGAAGCGGTGGCGACTGCTGGAAGGCAACGCCCTCTACGATCTGGACACCGATCCCTGCCAGCAAACCAACGTGATCGACCGGCACCCCGAGGTCGCACAGCCCATGCTGGCGCACCTCGATGCGTGGTGGGCGGATGTGGCGCCGGCGTGCAACGAGATCCAGCGGGTGATCATCGGCAGCGACGAGGAGAACCCGATGATGCTGAGCGCCTGCGAGTGGGCGGATGTGTTCGTGGATCAGCAGCAGCAGGTTCGCTGGGCCGTGCGCAAGAACGGCTACTGGCATCTGGATGTGGAGCAGGCGGGCGAGTACGAGTTCGAGCTCCGCCGTTGGCCACGGGAGAGCGGACTCGCCCTGACCGAGACCTGCGGCAAGACTGTTGTGACCGATGGCGAGATGCCCGAAGGCAAGGCCCTTCCCATTGCCAGAGCCAGGATCTTCATTCAGGGAAGGAAGCTGGTGCAGCGCCTGGAGAAGGGGGCGGATTGCGCCACCTTCCGGCTGCATCTCGACGCGGGCCTGGCCTACCTCCATACCTGGTTCGACGATGCGGGGGACCAACCCATCTGCGGGGCCTACTACGTGCATGTGACGAGACTCTGATTGGGCATGGCTGGGAGCGCTGGCTTCGAGCCGGCATCTTCTCCCGCTGGCGGTGGCGTGGAGCAACGGGGAGAGTGCACCGGGGCCCGGCGCACCTACCTGGGAACCGGGCCCCCGTTGCCGATTGACCAGACGCCGGCGCGCAAGTAGCGTCGCCCAGGAAGCAACCAGCCCACAGGGGATTCTGGATCCCCGTCTGTCGCTTGCCTGAATATCCCATACCATGAAGGGCATAGACGTGTTGCACAGGTTCTTCCTTATTGTTGCAGTAGGTGTTCTGGGCGCTCTTGCCGCTCCCGCCCCCGGACTTCTGACCGAGCTTCGCTTCGACGAGCCTGCCGGCGCGGCCGCTCAGGACAGAAGCGGGCGTTCCCCAGGTGTGTTGCAGCATGCTGTCCGTTCCCCCGGTCGCCTGGGGGGAGGGCTGCTGCTGAACGGGCGCAACGCCTGGGTTGAGATTCCCGGGCATGCCTCGGTCCATCCCCCGGCCTACACCATGCGCCTTTGGGTGCGTCTGCGGGCCTTGCCAAGGACTCACAACCAGGGCTGGATCGTGCTGCGCAACCGAGGCGGCGATTTCTACGAGTTTGCTCTGAAGGTCGTCACTCGTGGCGGACCGTGCTTCGCCGCTCGGGTAGAGAACGGCAGCGACGAGCAGGCGGTCGAAGTGCGATCGACCGTGGCCCCGAGGATTGGTCGGTGGCAGCTCCTCACCGTCACCTTTGGCGAGGGGCGCTTGTGTCTCTACGTGGATGGCAAGCTCGCTGCGGAGGGCACTCGTCCGGGGCTCGTGCCGCCGCGTCTGGCGAGCCCGCTGGTTCTTGGCTCGGGTTGGGGGAGTTTCCTGGCTGGTGAGATCGACGAGTTCCAGCTTGCGCCCAGGGCTTGGAGCGCGGCGGAAGTCGCCGCTAACCATCGTGCCGACTTGGCCGACAAACGTCCCGCTCCCAAGCTCCCCGAGAGCTTCTGGCTTGAGGCGGAGGACTTCTCCGGCGGCTGGATTCGGGCCTCCGATCTATGGTGTCCCAAAGGCGCGCCGACAGGGTTCTCTGGGAACG
>JABGQJ010000864.1 GCA_018648945.1 Victivallales bacterium | reverse complement strand
CAACCCGGCCAAGTGGACCACTGCGGAACCCGTTGAGCTGGACCCGGTCGTGAAACACGGCGGCAAGTGGGCAGTCAGGATCACGAGCAAAGGCCCAAGCATCAACAACATCAACAAACTCCACGTCCGCCTCAAGCCCAACACGGACTACACACTCGTCGCCTGGGCCAAGGTCGACCGTGTGCAGGGCGAGCCAGGCGCGCAGGTCTATCCCTACGATTTCGACGATATGAAACCGGGCATGATGACCTGGACCGGCACGCAGGACTGGAGCGAGCAGCGGCTGACCTTCACGACCAAGGACGACCCGGATGGCCGCATCAACTTCCGCCTCTACGGGGCGAAAGGCACGGTCTGGTTCGACGACATCCGCCTCGTCGAGGGAATCGCCGTCCGGCAGCAGGTCTTCGCCCGAAAGTACACGAAAGGCCTTGTGATCGTGAAGCCGAACGCGGGCGGCTCCTTCGCCAACGAGACCGCCTCCACTCACCTGCTCGACGGCGAGTTCCGGCCCTTGCACGCCGATGGCAGCCTGGGGAAACGCATACGCGAAGTGACGTTGCGCAACGGTGAAGCCGTGATCCTCGGAAAGGCCGCGCCGTAGGGCGGCCCAACGGGTCGCCCTTCGTGTCAACGACTGGGGGTCACGGCCTTGATCACAGCTACTTCGTCCTCCCGGTAAGGTGTCCCATCAGGAAGGAGGATGTCGTGGAACCACAGTTCCGGCTCCCCTGCCCCCTCGGGGGATCCCCAGGGGAAATGGGTCTGCGTCTTGCCCCGGACAAGTCCCCAATTGAAGCAGGTAATGTCTTGCGCCTGAAAGAACGGCAGATGGGTGGCGAAGAGACTGTTGAACGTCCGGGCCATCCACTCGGTGCAGATGAGCGGACGCCCGTCGGCTTGGGCGCGCAGGGCCTGAACATGGAGCCTGAGCTTGCCCAAATCCTCGTAGCTGTGGAACGAGATGACGTCCGAGAGCTCAAGCGAAGCCCGGTTAAGATCGGGGAGGCCGGCACTCCAAGTCCCAACCGTGAGGGGCTGGCAGGGCGCGGCAGCGCGGAGCCAGGAGAAGGCCGCATGCAGCAGCGGCAGGCTGTCGTTGCCGAGGTCGCTGTTGCCGGGCTCGTTGTAGACGTCCCAGGTGTAGATACGCTCGTCCTGGCCGAAGCGGGTAGCGAGTTGCGTGACGTACTCCTCAAGTCGGGGCCAAGCGGTCTCGTCGATCACGCGTGCATGGCCCGGACTTGGTGTCCAGCCGCTGTTGTGCACGCCGGGAACGGGCTCGTCCTGAGGGCCGAGGTAGGGTTGTTTGCCGGAGAACGCGCAGTCGTCAAACAGGATGGGCATGACGGAGAGTCCCTGCGCCGCGGCGGTACCCAGGAACTGCTCGAAGGTATCCAGAAAGGCAGTACCTTCCGCCTCCCAGACCAGATACTGCAGGAACACCCGGCACGCACGGAAGCCAAGCGCCTGGGCCCAGCCCAGTTCGCGCTCAATGCTCTCGTCGTCGAAGGTCGCGGCCTGCCACATCTCCGTGCTGTTCACAGCCGAACTGGTGACGTAGTTGAGGCCACATGACCAGGACCGGCCGTCACACCAGCTCCTCGCTTGCTCTGCCGTCCATGTCATATGCCTGATACTCCACTGTTGAGTGCTCATTCCCTGCCACCGGCCCCCATGGAATCGGGGGGATTGACAGGGCTCTCACCATGGGTGAAGAGTTCACCAAAGCGAGCGAAAGACTTGGGCATGAGTGGGACCAATTGGACTTCGCCAGCCACTACCTTGGCCCCAACGAGGGCGCCGCTGGAGTGCTCGAAAAACTGGTGGTAGGCAAGTGCGCCCGGCCCAGCCCTGGGTAGCCCGTTGAGCCAGCAGAACATGAACTCGATCCAGCGTGGCTCGTCGAGCTCCCGCATCTGCTCTGCGGTCTTGGCACCGATGAACCCCCACTCTGGGTAGCCGATGGGCTTGCCGTGCTTGATGGCGAAGTCCCGGTGCTTGGTCAGAATGGCCTTGTGCCGGGCCAGATCAGGCTTGTCCTTGGAGTAGTAGGTATCCAGGGTGATGAAGTCCACATATGCATCGCCGGGGTAGGCGTCCTCAAGCATCGGCATGAGTGCATCGGAATGATACAGGGGGCCAGCGGCTGCGTTGTAATCGAACCGGAAGCGGGGTGACACGTTGCGGAACAGGTCAACGACATGACGGAAGGCTGCCGCGTAGTGAGACTCGTTAGCCCGCGCGGAATTGGCGTTCCAGTCGCCATTGAACTCGTGCCCCAGGCGGATGACGGCCTTGTGGGCGAGGCCCACCTTCCTGAGGTGTTCGGCAATTCCTCGGTACTGCTGGTCGAACTTGCCCTCCACAACATCCTGGAAGCCTCGGCGCAGCGTCCTCGTCCCCTCCGCCATCCCTTCGTCGAGGATGGCCCGGCCATGGGCGAAGTTGTTGGCCAGGAAGAACACGACGAGGTCAGGTCCTTCATGGGCGCCCTTGGCGAGCTTCTGCGCCTCCCTGAGAGAGCCATTGGCACGTTGCGCGGCCGACTTTGCCTTGTCTCGTTTGAAGACAGCCAGATTCGGGGTCGTGATGTAGGAGCCTTGGGGAAGGACGAGCGCCTTCACGGTGGGCCCTATGTTTGCCAGCTTGCGCGACTTGTCCTTGGTTGGATCGATGACCCCTGTCTTGACCAAAGGGTGCCAGTCTTTGAAGTATTCGGTTCGGTAGGAGACCTTCGCTGCGGCGGGATTGGAGACACCCGCGCAACCACAGGTCAAAAGGAAAGCGGCGGCAGTGCTGGCCAGAACGGGGAGCCGGTGCACTGCCGACGTCTTGCTTGCGGGATGTCTTCCTGACCTTTCCATGGCCTCTCCTTGTGCCAATGTGGCAATGGGAACGGGACCACGTCATTCTCTCACAGCTTAGGCGCGCCCTTGTTCCAGGGGACGTGGGCGCGTGGGCTGAGGGCGATGAGGGTATCGAGAAGCTGGCGGGCGAAGTCGGCTTTGCGGGTGGCTTGGGCGGGGTCGTCCCAGAGATTGGTCAACTCGTCCGGGTCGTTCTCCAGGTCGAACAGCTGGCCGATGTTGTCGCCCAGGTATTCCACGCACTTCCAGCGCTCGTCACGGACCATG
>JABGQJ010000863.1 GCA_018648945.1 Victivallales bacterium | reverse complement strand
GGATCGAGACTGGCGGGGACGGGGCTGGGTTTGCCCTGGCGGGAACCGACGTTGTAGATGATCCGTTTGCCGCTGGTCAGGCAGGCTTGGATCTCACGTTCGGCGACGGCCGGTTGGTCGGGAATCCAGAGGTCGACCGCCTCCAGCCGTTCGTCGGCCAGGATTCGCAGGAGCGATTCGCAGTGGGCCTCGGGATCGGCGGACCGGTCGGCGTAGAGCAGGTGGTGAT
Source organism: Victivallales bacterium (assembly GCA_018648945.1). The sequence continues at coordinate 2,925 of JABGQJ010000863.1, read as the reverse complement.
TGAGGCCGATGGTCAGGATATCGCGCCAGTGCATGCGTTCGTCTCTCCGCTATCTGGAGGCCAGCAACTGCTTGGCTTCGCGCTGCATGTGCAGGAATTCCGACCAGGCAGCGGTGACGGAAATCCTGGCGAGCAACAGGTCGTTGGGGGTGACAAACGGCTCCGGGAACAGCTCGCGCAGGGCTTCAAGATACGGCGAGTCGGCAAGGCGCAGTTCGAGGCGGACCGGGCCAGCGAAGACCAGTGGGTTCACCGGCGGGTGGGAGGACAGGATCTCCTTGGCGGCTGCCTCGATGAGCTGGGCAGTCCGTCGTGGCGAATAGCAGAGCGCGGCGGTCTCGCCCATGGCCTCCTTGACGGTGACGGTGCGCACGCCGGGCAGGATGGCTTCGGCTTCGGCCATGCCTGCAGAGTCGCCGGTGAGCAGCCATACGGGGACCCCGAAGTCGCCGGCGATGGCCGCCTCGATGCCGATTTCGCCGACCTCGAAGCCATTGATGGCGATGCGTAGATTCTTGCGCGAGTAGCTGTGGGGAAGGAGCGCTCCCGCCACGCCGGAGCGAGCGTGGAAGCCGATCATGAGCATCGCGCCGAAGCTGGCATCGATACCGCCCCAGTCGGGCTGGTAGTCAGGTTTGCCACAGATGACGCTCACCGACTCGGGCAGGTCGTCCAGCACGACGTTTCGGCCATCGGTGTGTTCGTCGTAGATCACAATCTCATGGTCGCCGGTGGCGAGGAGCCCACGGATCACCGCGTTCAGATCATTCATCAGCATGGCCCGGCCAAAGGGGGTTCCCTCTGCCTGCTGGTAGGTGGTGACTCCGGTCACCCCCTCGATATCGCTGCGGATCATGAACTTCATGGGGGGTCTCTAGTGTTGGTACAGCTTGAGCATCTTGCTCTCGAGCGGGGCGAACGCGAGGTCCACCTGCGTGCCGGGAGCCACTGTGGTCTTGCTCAACTCATCGCCGAGGATCTGGACAGTGGCGGGGATGGTGAGCGTGGCTTTGGCAGGTTCGCGGCTGGTATTGACGGCCAAGAGATACGTGGTGCCGTCTTTGGCAAAGAGACGGTGGACGATATTCTCGCCTTTGATTGTCGCCGCCACGGGCTTCTCGGTCGAGAGGAGGATGGGGATGAGGCGCTTCACGTCTTCGCCCATGGCCTTGACGTCGGCCCAGCGTTCCGCAAAAGGCTCGGCGACCAAGGCACGCCCGCCGTCTGCCACCGACTTGTTCATGCGCCAGAGGTCGGACCAGGAGTAGTAGACCAGGCCATTGGCTCCGCCGGCGATGCATTGCCAGGTCATGTTCTTCATCTCGTCGAGGGTGGGAGCGCGGTACTTCTTCTTCTCGTCGCCCTTGCGGTAGGACGCCCAGTTGAAGACCTGAGGCACCATCCAGTTGGCCCGGGCCCCGAAACAAGCGTCGGTGGTGGTCTTGGCATACTTGTATGCGTGGGCGATCGGTCGATGCGGGATGGGGTAGGGGTCGGTGCCGATCACGTCGAAGGTGGGCAGGTAGGAGCGGACCTGATGGTACTGGTAGAGGACGACCCAGGTGGGACGACCGGGATCGAGTTCTTCCAACAGGTCGCGATGCGCGGTGAGTCGCGGCAGCATGGAGAGCGGCAGTTCGTCATTGATGTACCAGGCGATGATGCCGGGGTGGTCGATCTTCTCCGCGACGACGCGCTTGATCTTGGCTACAGCTTCCTCTTCGGTCTTCAGCCCCGCGCGGCCCCCGTAGTAGTCCTTGACGCTGTAGATGAAGCGGATGTCGCGCTCGTAGGCATAGTCGAGCATCTTCTTGCTGGCGCCGCTGTAGGGCATGATGCAGTTGAAGGGGGAGTCTGTGTAGAGGTCGAGGTGCTCCTGCTTCACGCTGCCCCAATACATGCCGAGTGGAAAGAAGGGCTTGCCGTCGAGGATCAGCCGCCCATGGGTGTCGATATGGGCCTTGCGTTCCGGAAACGCGGCGACACGAGTGATGGGGCAGGCGCTCTCCGAGGTCTCGCCATCCACGGTCGCCTTGAGCTGGACCGTATAGGCCCCCGGCGTCAGTGGCGTACTGTCGAAAGTCGCGCTGGCGGCCTCGTCGGCAATCGGGGCAGGGAGGGGGCCAAGAACGGTCTTGCCCTTGGCATCGAGGACGGCGATAGTGGCGGTGACCTGCTCGGGCTTCTGGTTGCGGGCGTCCAGGTTGAGGCCGGCGAACACAGTCACCTTGCCACCGTCGGTCTGGTTGCGGTAGCGGTCCACGACCATGGCATTGAGCAGCGGAGGGATGTACTCGCTGAGGGAGACGTCATCGAACCATGCCGTGCCGGTGAAGCTCTGCCTTGCGTAGCAGACGATGTGGGCGGAGGCGACCTCGACGGGGATCTTGCGGGTGGTGCCCTTGACCAGTGTCCACTCGCTCTTGGTGCCGGTCACGCCCTTGGGGTAGGAGCCGGCCAGGTGCTTGCCATCCTTGTCCATCCACTCGATGCAGATGGTTGCGCCGCCGCCCTTCCCTTTCAGATCCTTGCCGCGCACCCAGACCGAGAACTTGTAGCTCTTGCTGGGTTCGAGGTGCACGGGGATCGCGGCCAGCCGATACATTTTGGGGTCGGTATTGACGAACTTCAGGCACCGCGTACCCGTTCGGGGTGATTCCTCGCTGACGGCATAGGGTGGCGCAGGAAGCTGCCAGTCGAGGAGCTTGCCGTCCCCGCCGAGAATCTCGAAGCCCGCATTGGGAACCAGATTGGCCGGTTCGGCGGCGAACGCGCAGATGGCGGCCAGCAGGGCAACGATGGATAGCTTCATCTGAATGACCTTTCCGGGAGTGTTTGGCTTGGGCACACTACTATCTAGCCTCTCGTAGCCAGGCACGCAACTGGATTGCGGCAGGAGTCTTGACCTTATGGGTCGGGGGTGGA
>JABGQJ010000862.1 GCA_018648945.1 Victivallales bacterium | reverse complement strand
TGTTGCCGTCCACCTTGTAGCTGTGACCACGCCAGGAGACGATCTGTCGGCCGGTCGTCTCCCGGACCACCTCGACGTTGCGGGCGATGTCCACGTCCTGGTACCAGCGCGGGCCGTTCCAGAGCCCGGTCGCTTCGCCGTAGGCGTCGAAGCACTCGCGGGGGAAGCGCGCGTTGAACATGTGCCCGCCCACCTCGACCCGGGGACTGGCGGTGAGCGGGGCGACGTCATCCCACTCTTCGGTGAAGCAACGTCCGCAGACATACAGCGTGGCGTTCACGCCGTGCTTCTCAAGGAGCTGCACGTAGCGTTGGGCGATGCGGACCTCGGTCAGCGCCGGATCGCCGATGTGCTTCTGGTCGTTGATGATGAGAGACGTGTGGTGCACGTCACCGGTCAGGCAGATCATGAAGGCTCTCCTTACGCGTCAACTCCACACCTATGAGTGCTTCTCAATGAATCCTCGGATGAATTCGGCCTGCGGCGGGTGCATGTCGATCAGGCACCCGGCGAGAATGCTGTAGCCGCTGATCCGGCCCGTTTCCCACAGCCGGAGCATGGTTTCGTACTGTGCCTGCAACAGGTCCAACGGCACGCCGGTCTTGGCCGGGTAGTCGCGGATGTAGCTGCCGACGATGATCTCCTTGCCGGGGAAGACCTCGGCACAGCGTGCCACGTACTCCGCCAGCCGAGGCAGGTCCTCGAACTTCCAGACCCACAGGTTCACGATATCCATGAAGGGCAGGAAGGGCTGCCACTGGTCCAGATGTAGCTCGTGGGTGTAGACAACCAGCCAGAGCTTGAGGTCGGGGTTGGCGCTGTGCAACGCCTCCCTGATCTGCTGCGGCCGGCCGGCGGTGTAGGCGTCGTACTGGAAGATGCCGCTGGTGTCGTCGATGATGGCAGCGGTGATGTTGGGGAAGTCCAGCGACACACGGCTCAGGTTCGCGGCCTCCTCGCGCACGGTTTCAGGATTGCTGTCGCGCCAGTTGGCGTAGCCCCAGCCATGCTTCCCGGGGTCCGGGGAGATCTCGACCCATTTCCACTTCGAGATCTCGGGCACGACCTCGCCAAGGTGGCTGAGCTTGCTCAGATTGACATGGTTGTTGCGGTGGAACATGAAGTTGACTCGATCGAGCCCGAAATACGCGGCGCCCTCGCCAACGCCATAGATCGATGGCTCCAGTCCCGGGTCGAACCCATGGCCTTCCCAAACCCAGCCTGCATCGCGAAACGCGTTCATGTCATGTCCCCTGTTTCTTCATTCAGTCCCATCCGGGAAGTACGGGCGAACGTGAGCGAAGTTACACATGATCTGCTGGCCAATCGGCCCGCCGGGTGTGTTCGGTTTGGCCCAGTCACTGACAGTGACCGTTGCCGTGGCACTCTTGGCCCGGAAGACCCGCCAGTGGTAGTTGAACCAGGCCCGGTTCTCCCGGTTGTAGGGCCCGGCGTGGTGGCTGTAGCAGTTGTGCCCCACATGGGTGAAGCACTTGCGCGGGATCAACTCCACGCCGTCCAGCGTCACCGCGAGGGCGTGGGTTTCCTGCTTCCCCATGTCGTCGAAGTCGGCCGAGAACATGCGGAACGAGTAGAGGCGGCCGGGTGTGAGAGCCTTGATCTTCTGACTGAAGACGTTGGCTTCCTTCCCGCTGCGTTTCAGCACCAGCACGGTGTCCCCTTCGGGGGTGGGCGGGTACCGGCCTTGGAGCCAGCCGAACTTGTCCTTCCGGCCGGTGCGAATGCTGCCGGGGGACGCCGGTGCGATGGTCCAGCCCTGCGTGCCCTGGGCAAAATCGCCGTTGACCATGTGGGGCAGGTCGTGGGGATCGTTCGAGAGGAGCTCTGTGCGCCCTTCGATGCCATAGTGCCGCATCAGGGCGGCCACCCAGCGGACCGTCTCTTCGTCGCTGTAGCTGGCCAGATAGGACATCAGCCCATAGGTCCCCCAGAAGGCTGGATCGTTGGCCACCAGCCGGAACTGCATCTCCAGGTACGTGCGGTAGTCGACGCCGGGGTTCGTGTTGAGGAACTCGTTGGGGGCGGAGAAGGTGCCAAAGCAGACGTCGATGTGCTCCAGAGAGTCGGGCACGGCCTTACGATACCCCCAGGCGTTGTCCACCAGTTCCTGCCGCAGGAAGGAGCGTGCAGCCGTCACGTCGGCCTGGGTTTTGAGGTAGCGTTTCCAGGCAATGGTGGAGTCCGTCGCCACCAAAGCCCGAATGAACTCGATCCCCTCGGGGCCGGTATACAGTTGGTTGGCGTAGGGGTAGAACTTCCGGCCGCCGAACTTGGGATCCCGGGCAAGCCGGCGGACCGCATCGGCATACACCGTGCAGAGCGGCTCGGAATCGCCGAATTCATCGGCGATCGCGCCGCTGAAACGCGGATCGCTGAAGCCTGCCGTCCCGGCGATGTAGGCTGCGGCATCAAGGGCATCGACAGGTTCCGGCTTCGCGTCCTCCGGAGCGGTCGCCACATTGACCCCAGCCAGCTTGCCTCCGGCTTTTGTCCGTGGCACGCCACAGTGGTTGAGCCAGCGCCCCCCGCGGTCGAGCCAGCGCTGGATCTCGGGCCTGTCCTTTGGCCTCCCACTGATGATCGAGGTGTTGATGTGGGGTAGAACGTAGCGGTCGAGAAAGGCCCCGACATAGGGGCCGTGCTCCGTGACATGCGGCTCACAGAAGTAGTCTGCGTAGACCAGCTCCGGGATTGAGCGCACGACTAGCGATTTGACCACACAAGGGCCCGTCGCGCTGAGAATGAGCCGGTGCTCGCCTGGCGGCAGCGGCCGCATCGCCTCCACAGTGGTCGACAGCGGCCCGGCAAGGCTAATCAGGACGTCCTCGGGTGCCCCATCGCAGACGACCCGCAACGTGCCGCCAGCGCCAACTTCGGCGGTGAGCGCATAGAAGCCCCACCTCCGCCTAGGGTTGGAGAAGGAGACGGTCTGCCTACCGTTGATCCCCCCGGGCGCGGCGCGGCAGAGCTCCCAAACAAGGTTGTTGAGGACCTTCACGGTGGCGAACTCCTGCGCCTGGCCGGCCCAGGTGACGGGCACGGCTGCCGAACGGCCAATTGCCTGGCCACCTGGGACCTCCACTGCGGCAATGACCTCGTATTCCCCCGCAGTGAGATTGGTCGCATCCAAGGG
>JABGQJ010000861.1 GCA_018648945.1 Victivallales bacterium | reverse complement strand
GCCAGACCAGGCGCTTTTCTCACAGTTCGGAGCTTGAAACTGTGAGTAGATCGTGTAATTTTAATTCCCGGTACGTGCGAGCGTAGCTCAATGGTAGAGCACCACCTTGCCAAGGTGGGTGTTGACGGTTCGAGTTCGTTCGCCCGCTCCAGACTTCGCTCTTTCTGAGCGGGTGTAGCTCAATGGTAGAGCACCACCTTGCCAAGGTGGATGTTGACGGTTCGAGTCCGTTCACCCGCTCCATTCTCGCTCTTTACGAGCGGGTGTAGCTCAATGGTAGAGCACCACCTTGCCAAGGTGGATGTTGACGGTTCGAGTCCGTTCACCCGCTCCAGACTTCAGAAAGGCGCAGACCCCAAGGTCTGCGCCTTTCTCGTCTCCCCCTTTTCTTGCTGGACGGGTTATCAAGCGGTAGCGTAGCAGCGGCATGGCCAGCGGTACGTGCGTAGCGAGTGTGCTTGGCTGGAGGAGCAAAGATGAAGGCGATCTGGCGGATCACGTTGGGCATCGTGCTGTGCCACTGGGTGCTACTCGCCCAGCCGGCCCTGGACGAGGGAACACTGAGGGAGCTCCCGCTGGCCGACGCCCTTGTTCTCGATCCGGGGATAGGCTGGCGTCACTCGGTCATCTCTGGCTCCGAGTACACACCAATCGCGATGATCGAGCCTGGGGATGGGGCCGTGCGCGCCACCGTTGTCGAGCCGGGCAAACGCCAAAGCTGGCAACGACAGTTGCTGATCCCTGTAGATCTACGAACGCACGCTTTCGCCATCATCGCCTACCGGGCCACGGGCCTCGCCGCCAGCGATCACGAACTGCTCAGCCTCTACCCCAACCGGCAGCGCGCGCTCCTCCTCAATCGCGATGCCATCTGCGACGGAGAAGTCCACGAAGTGGTCGTGGAACTTGCCGAGTTGGAGATGGAACGGGAGATGACCCACCTGGGGATCTCACCGCACTGCGAGGGCCCCGAGCCAGCTGTGTTCGAACTCCTCGCCCTGCGTTTCGAGGCGGATGGGCAGCCCCCGCCACGGGACAATGGGCCCGCGCCCGAGTTCTCGTTCCAGGTGGTCGACCGGGAAGGGCAACCCATCCAAGGAGCGACAGTGACCCTTGACGCCGCGGTTCTGAACGCGGCACGGTCCGACGTGTCTGGGCCGGACGGCAAGGTCACCATACGAGGCGTCCCCACTTCCGGGGAGCGACACATGGTCCGTGTCACCAAGGAGGGGATGGCACCGACGGAGGTCAAAGCCACCACCGGTGACGACCTGCCCACCAAGCTGGTGCTCCTGAAGGGGACGAGCTATGGGGGCGTGGTCCGCGACGAAGACGGCGAGCCTGTAGAGAACGTGTCCGTCGCCATCTCTGGGGCTTCGGCAGACGGCACGCCTCGTGGCAGGCACTGGTATGTCAGGATGCTGACGGACGGAGATGGGCGTTTCCTCAGTCCGGTCTTGCCCGAGGAGAAGGGCCTCCCTTGGCTTGAGGTCCATCATCCGGATTACTTGGGCGGGCACATGAGGCCAAAGTCGGCGCAGGACCTCCGCAAGGGCACGGCAGACATCGTGATCCCTCGGGGTGGTACGGTCCGCGGGAAGGTCCTCAGCCCCGACGGTCGCCCACTGCCGGGAGCCACCGTTAGGTATACTCGCAGAGGGGCTGTGGCCATGGTGGAAACAGACCAGGAAGGGGAATTCCTCCTTCGTTGCCGTCGGCCCGGAGCGAACTGGCTCGTGGTCCAGCACGACTCCTACGCTCCTGTGGAGCAGAGGCTCGATGTCCCGGCAGAGGGTGCGGAGACAGTCATCCGCCTAGAGCCCCCGCGGAGGCTGGACGGGCGGGTGGTTGACCTGGACGGAAAGCCGGTGAAGGGAGCCAGAATCCGAGTGGATCAATGGCGCCGACTCAGTTTGCTCTCATGGCACGCGACAACAGACCGGCAGGGAGCGTTCTCCTGGGCAGCAGCCCCCGCAGACACCGTCTATCTGCATGTCGAGCGACATGGCCACCTGGAGCTGAGCCGGTACCCGGTGAGGGCAACCGATCAGGAGAATACCGTTGTCTTCCCCCCCATGCTCCGCATCGCTGGAAAGGTCACGGACGCCAAGAGCGGGCGACCCCTCGCCGGGTGCCAGATAGGCTGGGGCACCGTGCCTGGCGGCTGGCAGTCAGCCGAGGAAGGCCAGCCAGAATGGAGACGGCAGACGAGGAAGACCAACGCGAGGGGGCGATTCGAGGCGATCATCGGCCACGCTCAGTACGGGCACCAGGTCGTGCTGAAGGTGGAGAAGGGAGGGTATGCGCCAGTCCTCTCTCACCCATTCCCCTTGGACCGAGGGAAGCAGACGTTCGATCTTGCATTGGCGACCAGCGAGGACATCAGGGGGACGATCCTGCTCCCCAACGGCAAGCCAGCAGCGGCAGCGATGGTGTACCTTGTGACGCCGGGAAACTACATGACGATCATGGAGGGACCACGTGTCCCCTTCTCAAAGGCGGCACACGTGAAGACCGAAGCCGACGGTCGGTACCGATTTCCCTGTGCATTGGGGAACTGGCGCTTGGTCGCTTTCCGCCCCGAGGGATACGCCGAGATCGGCAGCAAGTCCTTTGCCGCGCCAGGCAACCTGGTGCTGCAGCCGTGGGGGAGATTGCAGGGAATCTGCAACCGCAACGGCAAGCCCTACGCCGACTGTCGAATCGAGCTGCGTCCGTATCCACCGTGGCACGACCCGAACCTGGCCGAGGTCCAGTTCCACTTCTCGGCCACCACCGACGATGCCGGGCGCTTCTTGTTCGCCCATGTGCCTGGGGGACAAGCCACTGTGTACTGTTGCCCGCCCGGGAGCACGGGTGCCCATCGCGCACCGTCGCGTGAGCAGGCGGTTACGGTTGCTTCCGGCCAGACGTCTCGGGTGGAGTTCGGTGCCTCGGGGCGACCGGTCGTCGGGCAGTTTGCGCTGGCTGAGGGAGTCCCTGGCGACATGACTTGGGAGACGAAGTCGGGGAAGGTCTCGCCACGCTTCCCCCATCTGGGCGCGGCACCGAAGATCCCCCCGAACTGGAGCTCGCTGTCGGGGGAGGCGAAGACGGCGTGGTCCGAGGGCCCCAAAGGCAGAGCCTACCGAGAGGCACAGAAACAGTACGGTGAAGCCGT
>JABGQJ010000860.1 GCA_018648945.1 Victivallales bacterium | reverse complement strand
ACTCCTCGGCCCCTCCGCCGAGACCGCTGCATTCTGTCGCCATCTCCAGTCCGACGGCGTACCCAATCTGGCCTCCATGGTCGATATGGGACATGTGCCTTTGCTGGGCGAGACTCTGGCCCAAGCCTTTGCCGACTCCACGCCCTTCATCGGGCATGTCCATCTCGGCAACTGCATCCTCCGCGACCGCGACCACCCCATGTTCGGCGACAAGCATGTGCCTTGGGGCACGCCCGGCGGCGAGTATGGCAGCGAGGGCATCGTCGAGTTCTTCCGCCAGGCCTTCGCCTGCGGCTACCTGGGTAGCGGCGGACGCCCTACCGTTTCCTTCGAGATGCGCCCCGACCCAGACCTTGGCCCCGAACGTAGCCTCGACCGCTTCTTTGCGGAGTTCGAGGAAGCCTGGCAGCAATTCCAGCAGGAGAGATGTGCATGACGACCCTCTATGGTGGCCTCGAAGGGGGCGGCACGAAGTTCAACTGCATCGTGGCCGGGGGTCCCGATGACATCCGCGCGGAGCGCCGCATTCGCACCACCACGCCGGCAGAGACTCTGGCATTGGCGCTCGACTTCTTCCGTGAGTTCCCGATCGCCGCCCTCGGCATCGGCTGCTACGGCCCCATGGACCTGCATCCGCAATCCCCCACCTACGGACGGCTCTTCGCCGTCAGCAAACCCCATTGGTCCCACGCCGACCTGCTCGGTCCGTTCCGGGCATTGGGCGTGCCTCTTGGCCTCGAAACCGACGTGGGCATCGCCGCCCTCGCCGAAACCCATTGGGGTGCCGCGCAAGGCTGCACCGATATGGTCTATCTCACCGTCGGCACCGGCATCGGCGGCGCTTCCATTGTAGATGGGAAGTTGCTGCATGGACGGATGCATCCCGAGATGGGGCACATCCACATCAGCCGCGAGCCGGGCGACGACTTCCCCGGTTGCTGCCCGTTCCATGGCGGCTGTCTCCAGGGACTCGCCTCCGGCAAAGCCATCCATGAACGCTGGAACACCCGCGCCGACCAGTTGTCCCCTGGCCATCCCGGCCTGGAGTTGGAGGCCACCTATCTCGCCCGGGCCCTCCTCAGCTTCCACTACACACTCTCCCCGCAGCGCATCGTGCTCGGCGGCGGTGTCACCATGGACCAACCCCAGTTGCTGCCCCGCGTTCGCGAGCGATTCCAGGAGCAACTGGCCGGCTATCAGCCGCCAGACGACGACCTCGACCGCTTCATCCAGCCCGCCGCTCTCGGCAACCGCGCCGGCACGCTAGGTGCGATCCACCTCGCCCAACGGGCGCTGGCGGGGAGAGACGGGGAAGTGGACGCAGTGAATGCAGTGAACCCAGTGGACGCAGTGGGCTAGGGAACATGCAGATCCCAGCCCATTCTGCATTCCTCCCCTACCCCTCCCCCAAATCTGAAATCCCCGATCACCAATCCCAAATGCCCCCCCCTCACCGCCAGTTGAAGACCAGCTTGACGAAATAGGTCGTGTCCAGATCCTCGGTCCCTGGCGCGGAGAGGCTGTTGTACTCGTGGGATAGCCCCAGGCGCAGCTTCCAGATCTGGGATTTGGCCAGGGGGACATCCAGGGAACTCTCGTGGACGACGCGGTAGTCGGCCCAATCGCTCAAGGTGGGGGAGTAGGTGACATCGTTCACCATGTTCCCCCACTTGGCGACCTTCCAGGTGTGCTTCGCCCCCAGCTCGATGCCGATGGCGTCGTTGTCCCCGCGGTCATAGTCGAAGGACTCCCGGCGGTAGAGCAGACCGGAGCGCAGGCGCAACTTCCGATTCTCGTTCTTGATGAGGTGATAGCCATAGCCCGCTGCCAAGGTGGCGCGGAGCGCGAGCTGCTCAATCTCGTCCCGCTCCAGTTCCAGGCGGGTATACCATGAATGCCGCCCGGTCAGTTGCCGCTCCAGATCGAACCCGGCGGCGGCCTCGTCCTCCGTCACGCGGTCGCTCTGCTCCGTCTGATTCCAGTTGGCATAGAGCTTCAGCTGGTCCCCGCCCTTCTTCCAAATGGCCTTGGCACCCAGACCAAGCCGGGTGCTGTCTGTATTGCCACTCTTGCCGCGATACTGACCGCTCACTTCGTAGCGCCAGTTCCGCTTCGGCTTGGGGGGCGGATCGCTGGGCAGGGGCTTGCCGGCAGGGCCAGCGGCAACGAGTCCGGCCACCGGTGCCCGCACCGGGCCCTCGGGTGTCTGCAGCTCCACCTGCCCTGCCCGCAGGGACACCTGGCCTTCTGCCTCCCCACTCTCCTGCAGTGCCACCCGCAACGGAGCATCCGTGCGCATCGTCACGACTTTCGCCAAAGGCAGCGAAAGCGTGCCGGCGAAGCTGGTCTTCAGCGACACCTTGCCCTTGCGAATGGCCACGACTTTGCCCACGAGGCGCGAGCCGTCGTCAAGTGTGATGGTATCTGCCAAGCAGGGGGCGAGACTGGTGAGGAACAGAAGGAGGAAACTCGGGCGACAGCGATGGCGGGAGATCACGGGCTATCCTCTCGGGTTTGGCAGGTGGCATTACTCCAGAGTGCGGCGGCCCGGCGATTCTTGACGAGTCTTGCAGGCAAGCGCATCGGGGCGGACTATAGTCGTTCCTATCCTCCCCTGCTCCCAACTACCCCCATTGAGGAGAGCAAATCATGCGCATCGCCCGCAAGAGCCCAAGTGGCGTCACCATCGGCCAGGCCGATGTCCCCGAGCCCGCTGCCGGCCAGATCCGCGTCCGCGTGACCGCCTGCGGGATCTGTGGCACGGATCTCCAGGAGAATCCCAGTGCGCCGGACACGCCCGAGGGCTTCGGCCACGAGATCGCGGGGACCGTCGATGCCTTGGGCGAAGGGGTTCTGGACCTTGCGGTCGGGGACCGGGTTGCCCTGGATTCGGCGACCCCGTGCGGCCGTTGCGACGCCTGCCGAAATGCCCGGCAAGAGCTTTGCACAGACGTGCAGAGCTTCTTCTTCCTCAGCTCGTTCGGTTTCGCCGACTACATGCTGGTCCCGGCCATCTGCGCCATCCCGTGCGCCGACCTTGATCCGGCAGTGGCCTGCCTCCAGGAGCCCCTCGGAGTGGCGATCGACATGGTGCGCCTGGCCGAGATTGGTCCCCGGTCGAACGTGCTGATCATGGGCGGTGGCCCCATCGGCCTGATGGCGCTGGCCTTGGCT
>JABGQJ010000086.1 GCA_018648945.1 Victivallales bacterium | reverse complement strand
CATCACGGGCATGACGACAAGTCGCAAGCGCGGAACGACCCTACAGCGCGTGCCGCCTGCGATCGCGTGGGGGAACGGCGGGCCCTAGCACCTACACCAACGTTAGGCAACGTCTCAGACCAGGTACCCCGCGTGACTCTTGGTCGTCATCGCGTCCCGACCGGGATCAGCCTACTCAGAATACCCAGCCGCTTCAGGGCGGAGACAATCAGGAGATCATCAACCGATTCAGTCTGCTCGTCGGAGAACCAGAGTCCATTCTCCTTCTGCCGTCGAATGAGACCGGGCAAGGAACGGTAGGCAAGGAACCTGCCGAGAGGGTGCTCGAACAGCGAGACGAAATGCAGCATCCCAGAGATACGGTGACTTGGCCAGTCGCCATTGGGGTTCTGCATGCCACTCATCTCATAGGCCGCAAGTTCCTCAAGCCTCGTCCCATGGTAGCCGGGGTGCAGCGCCAGAGCGCCCTGCAGGACCGTCGTGCAGCTCGAACTTGGGGAGGACAGCCGGTTCCTCACCAGCAGTCCCATGTTGTCCCCCAGCCCTAAGCACGTGTAGTTCTCCGCATAGGGATTGCACACGATGCTGCGAACGGCGGCCTTCGTCATGAACCAGGTCGCGAACTCAAGATCCCGGTTCGATCCTGGGGTCTTCACCGAGTCGAAATCGACGCCGCAACTGGGGTCGATCCGCCTCTCAGCCAACGTCGTTCCGAAGATGCCACAGCCACACCACCCGCCACAATCCGAGGAATGGCTTCGGTAGCGGAGCAGCGTCCCGATGGCCTGGATCACCCGCGGGCAATCCCCTCTGTGGCAACGCAAGAGGGCCTGCAAGGCCAACGCAGTAGGCCAGGTGGTGTGCGGCTCGCACGCCTTGCCAGTCTTCGGAAGGAGGTCAAGGAACGGCGCGAAATACTGCTGGCTGAGTTTGTCGAAGAAGGCCCGCTGCTTCTTGCCGGGGACGTCCAGCAACGGCGTCCCCGCTGTCTTGCGGCGGTTGTACTCCTCCCCCCTGTCCTGATCGTAGAGAAACAGACCCGGCATGCCGACCGGCTCCGCGCTCTGTTCCAGCCACGCGACGCCTCGCTGGATCGCTTCGTCTTCGGGCGGCACACCAGACTGCAGGAGCCGGATCATGTCGCCAGCGGTCGTCACGGCACTGTCCTGCCAGCTACCGTTCTCAGCCTGCTTCCCCAGCAGATCCGCCACATATGCAGAGAGCCTGGAATCATCCTCGCCGACGAGTACCCCCAACAGCTCCCTCTTTGCGGGAAGCAATGAGGCATCGCGCAGTTTGGCAAGCCCGGGCATCGGGTCGTAACGCAGCGCCCCAGCCGCAGTGAGCATCCGCTCAAGGAGCCCGTCCGAGATGCCCGACAGGTCCGGATTGCTGGACCACCAGCGCACCACCTGAGTCTCCTGGAACTCGTCGAGCACAACCCAACCTGGCATCTCCGAACTCAGTTCGCGACAGGTGAGCGCCTTGATGAAATACCGACCGTTCGCCACGGTAATGCAGAGCAAATCCCTCTGCTGGGCTCCCAGACCAGCAACGAGCGCGGGCGTCAGATGGATCGCCTTCCCCGAGTCGCCGCCTGAGACCAACTCATTGCCATGTCCCGGAGCGGGCACGAGTCCAGGCAGACCCTTTAGGCCGCGCGACCAATGCACCTTCGGCAAGACCACAGAATCGCCCTCCCCGAGCTTGCCGATGGCCACGACCTTCTCATCGTTGTGGGACCTGTCCACGGCACCCAAACCAAGCCAGTCGTCGAGAGGGAGCTCGATGATGCCCTCGCCGTTTCTGCCGAAGCGTCCCGTTGCCATGGCGCGTCTCCTGACATATGCACTGCTACAACCGGCCGAAGACACGGTCCTCACCACCACTAAAGCCCAGCCTGGATCATCCGTGCGCTTCGTCGCGAGAGCACGTAGTGTACTGTGGATCAGCCCATTGTGCCAGATTGCCGGGCGCAGGCGTGTTGGAACCCGTCAAGGTCGGCGTTCTGGCACAGTGGGCTGAGATGCAGTGCAATCCAGATTCGCGTGAATCAGTCAGCCTAGCTTCTCTCAGGACTCGATGCCAGGTATGAAGCGCGGGTGCGGAGTTGCGACCGGGTTTGAGGCTACTTCCGGCGACGGGGTGAGCGCTTGCGCATGGCTTGGCTCATGAACCGACGGTCCCGGCGCAGACCGCGGACCTGCCACTTCCCAGGCCTCTTCTTCGGTTCTTCCTGCTGGTCCGCGTAGCTGTAGCTCTCGTCGTGGAATTCGTCGTAGTAGTCCGAGTAGTCGTCCTCCGCCTCCGCATCGGCATCGTCCTCGCCGACTGCCTCGGCCGCCGCTTCCTCGGGATGGGCGGCCCGGTAGGCTGCCTCTTCCTCGCGCTCGCGTCGCTCCTCCTCTTCCTCGCGCAGGCGTTCTTCCTCCTCGCGCCGGTGCCGTTCAGCCACCTTGCGCGTCACGCTGCGCTGCGAAACGAGAAGACTGATCTCGAAGAGAATCATGGATGGGATTCCCATCATCAGCTGGCTCACCACGTCTGGCGGCGTCAGGATCGCCGACATCACGAGAATCACCACGACCACGACGGGACGCGCCTTGCGCATGGTCTCCAAGCTCACCAGCTCAGTCACCGCCAACACATAGACAACGATCGGCAGTTGAAACATGATGCCGAAGCCTAGCATGAGCATGCTTGCCATGCCCACGAAATTCGCGACGCCCCAAGTTCCCTTGATGTACTCCGACTGCATGCTCATAAAGAAGCGAAGCACGGTCGGGTAGACCACGAAAAGCGCAAACGCCGCCCCCCCAGCGAACAGAAATGTGCTGACCAGGACATATCGCGAGATGTACTGCCGCTCGTGGGTGTACAATCCTGGCGCCACGAACCGCCAGGTCTGCCAGGCGATCACTGGGAATGCCCCTGCCACAGCCAACGCAAACCCCATCTTCATGCGCAGGAAGAACAGCTCGTGCATGGCAAAGCTGTGCAGCTCAAGCCCCCCGCCGAAGTACCCGATCAGCCACTTCATACCAGGATCGGACAGCCAGTAGCCAAGCGGGAACAGCACGCCAACCGCGAGCATGCAGAGCATCAGACAGCGCCGCAACTCCTCGAGGTGGTCGATGATGGAGAGTTTCTCGTCTTCCATGGAAATGAAAACGGGGAACCCGCCGCAGTCGGCAGTCTCCCCGTGTCTGCAGTGTGTCCTGTCCTACGCGTTCTTTGTGTCAGCGTCTGTCGGCTCAGCTGCGGCCACAGTCTTCGCCGGCTTCGGGGGCGGCTCCGAAGTGGTGTCGTCAACCACATCGTTGGCCACGTCGGAGAACTCGCGACGGGCTTTCTTGAATTCCTTGCTTGCCTTGCCCAGCGAACGGGCGATCTCAGGCAGTCGTTTGGCGCCGAACAGCAGCAAGACAGCGAGGAAGACCAGTACCCATTCGAGGCCCCCGGGCATGCCAAATGCGGGTTGTACCATCATGATCTGAGGCTCCTAATTGAACACATGCCGCACGCATCAGGCGCAGTAAGCCATGTCGTGTGTACCATCCGTCAATATTGTGCACGGAGCCCCGAATTCAATCCGGGGACCTACTCGTCGGCAGGTTGCTCGGGGGCGGGTGCCGCGCTGGCCGGCATGGGGGCCAGTTTGATCACGATGCGACGGTTCTTGGCGCGGCCCTCGCTCGTGCCGTTGTCAGCGACCGGGTGGTACTGGGACATGGCGGCGGCTTCCAGACGTTCCGGCGCGACCCCAAGCTGATCCACCAGGTAGCGGACCACGTTGGTGGCCCGGGCAGCGGACAGTTCCCAGTTCGTGGCGTACATGGCTTTCCGGCGCCGGATCGGGACACTGTCGGTGTGCCCCTCGATGCGGATCTGTTTGCCCGCCACACCCTTGATCGCCTCGCCCACACGCCCCAGCATTTCCATTCCCTGATCGCTCAGTCCCGCGTGGCCGGAGTGGAACAGGATGCCACCCACCATTTCCAGCGAGAGCGAGTCGCCCAACTGCGTGATCTGGACTTCGCGGCTGCGCAGTTCCTTCGTGAAGTTGCCGATCAGACGCCGACGGGCGTCGGCCAGCTGGCCCGCCTCTTGCTCTTTGCTGCGCAACGCCACGCTGAGGCCCTGAAGCTGTTGCTCCATGGCGTCGTTCTGGAGCTTGATGCCCTCGTTCTGGCTCTTCTCGCGTTCCAGGTCGAGCAAGGCCTGCCGCGCCTGGGCTTCCGCGCCCGTGAGCTGGTCGGCCAGTTCGCCGCTCGCGGCGGCGACCTTGTCCCGGTCCCCGGTCAGGGCCGTGTGTTTGGCCTGGAGGTCCGTCAGCCGGGCTTCGAGCGTCGCCACCTTGGCCAGAGACTCGTCGCCAGCCTTCACTGCCTTGCTCTTCTGGCTGTAAAGCATGGCGGCACCGCCAAACGCGATGGCACAGACGATTCCCAGGATGAGATTCACGATCTTCATTGGCGGCGGCTCCGATCCACTGTCGCCAGGCGACAAAGCTACGACACGTTTGTGGTACCGTACTCCCTGTCATCGGGAACTCAACAGCCGAGAGACCCGGCGACGCGGGTGAACTTCCCCAATTCCACGCTATCGTGCCGAACGCAAGCACACCTCTGGGAACCCACCGTGTCCACTCTCTACATCGTCGCAACCCCAATCGGCAACCTCGGCGACTTAACCTACCGGGCGGGCGATACCCTCCGCACCGTCGATGCGCTCGCCTGCGAAGACACCCGGCACACCCTACAGCTACTCAGCAAACACGAGATTCCCCGGCCCGGCATCGTCTTCAGCCACCACGAACACAACGAGGAGCGAGCCGCGCAACGCATCCTGGGGCTGCTCGCCGACGGTCGGACCGTGGCGGTCTGTTCATGCGCGGGCTACCCCGGCATTAGCGACCCCGGGTTCCGCACCATCCAACTGGCCGCCGAAGCCGGCTACCGCATCGAGGTCATCCCCGGGGCCTCGGCCGTCCCGGTCGCCCTGCTCATGTCGGGACTGCCCACCTCCAGCTATACCTTCCGGGGATTCCCGCCCCGCAAATCGGGCCGCTGCCGGACCTTCCTCGCCCAGGACTGCGACCTGCCCCATACCCAAATCTTCTACGAGTCCCCCTTCCGCATCGGCAAGTTCCTTGCCCTGGCCCTGGACGTATTGGGCGACCGCCGCGGCGCGGTCTGCCTGGAACTGACCAAGCTGCACGAACGCGTGCATCGCGGCTGGCTGGCGGAATTGGCCGAGGAGTTCGCCGACGTCAAAGTCAAGGGCGAAGCCGTGATCGTCATCGCTGGCAACCACCCGAAGTACCTCCGCGGCGGTGAGACGGAAGCAGCGGAGAAGGACTCGGGGGGCTTGACGGATTTTCCTGTTGGGGTCTTGTAGAATGGCGGAGAAGTGGGATGGTGGAGAACCGCAGGGGCCAACCAGCCCTCGCGTCGCCCCAACGCCCATCCCGCCAACACCCCGTGGGAGCACAATAGTCATGAAGAAGCGTCTGCTGTTCGCCCTCGTCTCGTTTGCCAGCGTGCTGTCCGCCGCGCCGCAGCGGCTGGAGATCACCGCCAATGTCCCGACCGAGTTCACCCTACCAATGCCCGAGACGCCGATCGAGAAGATCGTGATGCGCGGCGCGGACGGCACCTGGCTACCCCTCGCTTTTCAGCAGGAGAAGGGCACCCTCCGATTCCGCGTCTTGCCGGCCAAGACCGGCGGGCGAGCCCTGCTCCTCATCGATCCGCCGGCGGATTTGGTCTTGGACGACCGGACCGCGCCCCGACTCCTTGGGCTCCGCATCGACAAGGCGGTGACAGAGCCCACGCCGCTCTGGCGGCAAGCCGCCGGCACCGCGGCACCGCAGCAGTTGTCCTGGGAGGTCGCGGATCCGGAGAATGGCATCGACCCGAAGACCATCCACGTCGCCCTGGACGGACAGCCCCTGCCTAGCACCCGCCTTGCTCTCGTCCCTGGCAAGCTCGGCCGAATCTCGATCCGGGTGAACCTAGCCAAGTTGCCTTTGGGCAAGCACCACCTCGAAGCAGCCATGGCCGACCGCTCGCCGGAACGCAATCGGCTGCAGCTCCGCGCCGAGTTCGAGCGCTTCGACCCCAGCAATCTGCTGCGTGGCGCGCCGGGCGTGGCCAAGATAACCGTGGACAGCAACTACCCCAGCTACGACGATCTCACGCCCCTCACCGATGGCGTGCGACACCTACCCGGCAAAGGCGCGGGCAGCGATGTGACCTGGGCTTCGGCGGAGAACGACTCTCCCCATTGGGTGGACTTCACGCTCCGCAAGCGGGCGAAGATCAGCGAGTTGACCCTCTACTGGGCGCGCGAGAACAGCGCCAGCCGCATTATTGAGGTCCAGATTCCCAAGGGGGATGGCTGGCAGACCATCCATCGCGCCGATGCGCTTCCGGCCAAGCAGTGCGTCGAACTCAAGCTCAAGCCCGTGACAACGTCCCGCTTCCGCATCTACCAACCCAGCAATGGCGGGTCGGCAGAGCGCCCAGGCCTGCTGTGGTTCACCGAGATCGAGGCCCGCTGAGAACTCCATGACTATCCAGAGCTGCGATCTCGATATCGTCCGTGAACCCCTGCTCCGCCCCTTTGCCTTCAAAGGCGGCGCCTTCACCGAGAAATGGCTCACGGCGGTCTGCTTGCGCACCGCCGAGGCCACCGGAATCGGGGTCGGCGGGCTCGCCATTCTCTGGTCCGACCCCGCCGTATTCGGGGCGCATACCGAGACCGGGGGCAATCTCCTGATGGCTTTGGTGACGGAGTTTGCCGCCCAAGCCCTGGTCGGCACAAGCCCGGCCTCTCCCATGGAAGCGGTGCAGACGCTCCTCCCGCAGGCCCACGAATACGCGCGCAACCTGACGCGCCTCCCGGAACTGCGCCGCACCTTCGCCCTGAACGCCCTGGTCGGCGTGGACAACGCGCTTTGGCAACTCCATGCCGCCAGACACGGTCTGACCACCTTCAACCAGCTCGTTCCTGACTTCGCCAAGGATGCCCTCTGCGCGCGTCAGCACCGCCTCGTCCGCCTCCCTGCCATCACCTACAGCTTCGATGACGCCCGGCTCGCCGTTCTGGCTGAGTCCGGTTGCTTCCTACCCAAGATCAAGATCGGGCATCCCGGCACCCAGGAGGAGATGCTGGCCCGCGATTGCGCCCGGCTGACCGAGCTTCACGCCCAGGTCGGCTGCGCGCCCGCCGACTACAGCGATGATGGGCGTCTGCTCTATTACCTGGATGCCAACGGCCGCTACGAATCCGGCGACACGCTCCGCCGCCTGCTCGACCATCTCGACCGCATCGGCATGCTCGACCAGATTCTCCTGATCGAGGAGCCCTTCCCCGAGGAGAACCAAAGCGAGGTCGGCGACCTCCCGGTCATGATCGCGGCCGACGAGTCCCTGCATGATGTGGACGACGTCCGCCGCCGCATCAGCCAGGGCTACGGGGCCATGACCCTCAAGGCCGCCGGCAAGACCCTGAGCATGACCTTTGCCATGGCCGCCGCCGCCCATGCCCGTGGCGTCCCGGCCCTGGTGGCCGATTCCGGTTGCGTCCCGGCTCTACTCGGCTGGAATCTGAACGTGGCCGCCCGGTTGCCCTCCCTGCCCGGCATGAGCTGCGGCATTCTGGAAAGCAACGGGTTGGAGAGCTACCGCAACTGGGCGGAACTGGCCCACGCCCATGCCACCTGCGGAGCCCACTTTCTCAGCAGAGACACCACCACGTTCGAGCTGGGCGACGCCTTCCACGCCGGGCACGCGGGCATCCTTGATCCACCCAAGCCCTATGCTGCCGGCGTCAGCGCGTAGCTACGACACGTTCACGATCGCTTCGCGGAACGTGCCCAGATCCTGGCCACCAAATTCGATGCGGACGGGCACCACCACCTTGGCGGCAGCCTGATCCGCAGGCACCCGCAAGGCGAACACCGCCACCGACTCCGCGCCGGGGCGGCACGGCACGCGCAGCATCTCCGGTACCGCCTCCCAGCTATCGGGGACTCGCGGCATGACCCATGCGTCGCGCATCTCGTCGGCGTGGTTGTGGAGTCGCACCTCCAGCCGCACTTCGTCCGCCGCCTCAGCGTCCTGTTCGTACGGCCACGTGTGCACCCAGTACTCGTCGGTGCCGAAGTTGGGGTGTTCCCAGGGAAGCATGACGCCAAACAACTCCTCGCGCTCGGCCAGCGTCTCGAGCATCTGCTCGTAGGCGTCCTCGGAGAAGCGAAATCCCACCTCCACGTGCTGATTGAAGATCCACTCCGGATCCAGTTCCCGGAGCAGACGAATGCAGCGGCACAGCCCCACGTCCGCGCCGAGCCAATTCCGGTTCCAGGAGCAGTAGTCGTCCACCCCGGTGGGGGTGAACGCATCCCCCGCGAAGAACAGGCTCGGACCAGCATCCGGCGCAACGTACAGACCCGAGTGGTAGTAGGTCTGGCCCGGGAAATGGTAGGCGGTCAGGGAGTAGTTCTCCCAGCGCCAGGTTTCCCCGTCGGCAGTGGGCCAGTCAACCTGCACGGCATGAGGCGAGAGACAGGTCAGGAACCAGTCCCCGGGGCACTCCAGAATCGGGGCCATGACCTGATCGGTCATCACCGGGCAGTCCAGCTGAAGACTGGCCTCGGCCAGCATCTCCACGTGGTCGTGATGGTAGTGCGTCACCCAGATGCCGTCATAGCCGGCGATGCGCCCTTCTTCCACCAGTTGGCGGGCCGCTGCCAGATCACCGGGTCGGAAGACGTCCACAAGCAACGCCCTGCCATTGTCAGCCACCAGGGCCCAGGTCGTGCCCGAGATGTGGACAACGCTCTCGGGCGGGGGAGCCGTCTCCTGTTCCGGCAACAGCTTCACTTGATCGACCAGATGCGCGAAGTACTCGGGATAGTACCAACGAAAGGCGGAGATCGAGCTGTAGTTCCGGTATGCCGCCCGGAACCGTTCGTCGAGCAGGTCGATCGCGACCCGCGCCTCGCCCATGACCTCGCCGTGCGCGGGAACCAGGGCATCGCACGCATCGAGCGGCAGGCTCCGCAGGCTGGCCAAGACCGTCTCCATACTGCCCAGGAACCCGTGATAGTCGCCAGCGGCCTGGCCGTTCTGCTCGTTGCCGTGCTGCAGACAGTAGAAGTCCCGCACCATGCCGGGCGCAAAGACCAGATCACCGGCGAACACCACGGTCCGTCCGCCGCCTCGGACAATGTAGCTGACCGCACCATCCGTGTAGCCCGGCGTGGCCACCGCCTCCAGCCGCCAACCGTGCCATTCCCAAGCGTCGCCATTGCCAACGCCTCGCGATACCGGCACCGGGTTGGCATGGGTCACATGATACGGCACATGGCCGCAGAGCAGACGCCAGCGGCTCTCCGGGTTCTGCCAGTAGGCGTCCGGTGCCGCAAACAACTCGCGCTCCGCCTCGGGCACGACGACCTCTGGCGACCACTCGTCCCACAGTTCCGGGAAGCCATCTGCCAACTCGCGACGATGGTGCGTGAAAAGCACCTGCTCGACACTCTGCACACCGGCGGTCCGCAGCCGAGCGGCCAAACCTGGATTCCCGGGGTTGATCACCAACGCGACACCGTCCGCGACCAGGATCCCCGCCAAGCAGGAGCCCTCGTCGACGTACAGTCCGGGAACAACTTCAGCAAAGGTGCCAAACATGGAATTCTCCCGATGCAGTGAACATCAACCAACGGTTCCTCGCTACCCTACCGCGCGACGTACTTCGTCGCGACTCATCCGCGAACCTTCTTGCGGAGTTCGTTTGCGCGGCTAACCGTATGGGTAGCATATCCCAAAGGCAACAGCCGAATCCGGAGCCTCCGTATGACCTCACAAGCCCTGTCTCGTCGCGACTTCCTCCGCAGTCTGGGCACGACCGCTCTCGCCGGGCTGGCGGCACCCGCCTTGTCGGCAACCGCCAGCGGTCGCCCGAACTTCCTCTTCCTTTTCACCGACGACCAGACCTTCCGGAGCATCCACGCGCTCAACAACCCGGAGGTCAAGACCCCGAACCTGGACCGCCTGGCCGAGCGGGGCGTGGTCTTCACCCACTCCTTCAACCAAGGTTCGTGGAGCGGCGCCGTCTGCATCTGCAGCCGCGCTATGCTGAACACCGGGCAGTACCTCTACCACGCCCAGAAGGCCCTTGGCCAAGCGCCGCTCTGGGGGGAAACACTCACCAAGGCAGGCTACGAGACCTTCCTCACCGGCAAGTGGCACAATGGCAATGCCACGGCCCTGCGCAGCTTCACCCACGGCAAGAGCGTCGGCGCGGGCATGTATGGGGCCAAGAACGCCTACAACCGCCCCGCAGAAGACGAGACCTACGGGGAATGGGCCGCCGATCCAAAGCAGGGCGGCCACTGGCAGCCCAACGTCTGGGACATCGAGCAGGCCGAGGACGGCACCAAGAAGGCGGGCAAACGCTACCGCGTGCAGAAGCACTCCAGCGAACTCTATGCGGACAACGCCATCGAGTTCCTGCAAAACACGGCGCCGAAGAGCCAGAAGCCCTTCTTCATGTACGTCTCCTTCAATGCCCCGCACGACCCGCGCCAAGCTCCCCGCGAATTCCTCGACCTCTACGACCCGCAGAAGCTCAAGATCCCCGCCAACTACCTCCCCGAGCATCCCTTCGACCAAGGTGATCACCATATCCGGGACGAGAAACTGGCCCCCTTCCCCCGCACCAAACACGCCGTCCAAGTCCATCGCGCCGAATACTATGCCATCATCAGCCACTTCGATGCACAGATCGGGCGCATCCTCGAGGCCCTGAAAACCAGCGGCAAGGAAGACAGCACCTACATCATCTTCTCATCCGACCATGGCCTCGCCGTCGGCCAACACGGCCTGATGGGGAAACAAAGCCAATACGACCACAGCATCCGGATGCCCCTGATGATCTCCGGCCCCGGTCTCCCGGCCGGTAGATCCACTAGCCGCATGGTCTACCTGCACAGCATGTTCGCCACGACCTGCCAGTTGGCCGGCGTACCCGTCCCGGGCACCGTCGAGTTCCCCAGTCTCGTGCCTCTCTTGCGCGGCAGGGATGTGGCCCTTCACAAGGAGATCTTCGGCAGCTACAAACACTTCCAACGCATGATCCGCACCGAGCGCTGGAAACTCATCACCTACCCCGTTGCCAAGGAAACTCAACTCTTTGACCTCCGCAATGACCCAGACGAACGCATCGACTTGGCCGAGAGTCCTGAGTACGCCGCCCGCGTAACAGAACTCACGACCCAGCTCAAGGCTCTTCAGAAACAGGTTGGCGACACCCTCGACCTCGACAACCCACAGACGTACAAGCCCGTACGCAATGTCGGGCAGCCAGTCACCGCCGGCACCGACGGGATCTTCCATCTCACCCCGAAGGCCGCCCGCACCACCGGTCGCCTCACCTATCAGCCCAAACGCAACAACTTGGGCGCCTGGCTCAGCGAGAAGGACACGCCCGTCTGGGCACTCAAGAAGGTCCCCGCTGGCAAGTACGCCGTCCGCTTTGCCTACGGCTGCGTCAAAGCCGAGGTCCCCTTCACCATCGAGATCGGCAAGCAGAAGCTCCAAGGCAAGACCACCAATACGGGCGGTCTGAAGACGTACCAGTGGTTCGAGACGGGCTCGGTGGATTTGCCGCAAGGCGACACCACGTGCCTCGTGCGCCCCGGCAAACTCAATGGGCCCTTCGCAAACTTCCGCGGCATCCAACTGGTCCCGGTCCGCAGGAATCGAGCGGCGCAGTGACTTGCCTCAACCCCGCCAGGCACTATAATCTACGGACGGTTGCGCAGGTAAGGCGATACTGAGTACGATGACTAGAGGGCGCAGCAACTGAACCAGCTAACGCAGCCATCCATACAATGAGCCACGCCCACCCCACCCATCTGTGCGTCAGATGCTGCGGCTTCGTCCTTGATGGGGTTCACTGGGTCTGGGACGCCCTGGTGGTCCTACTCATGGCGTTCCTTGGCGCAGTGTTCCTCGGGCATCGCCCCCGTGCCTGCAAGCCAACCGAGGTGAACACTAGTTCGGGCGAGTGCCATGGTTGCGGGCGCGCGCGCCACTACTACAACCCGCGCTGGTTCACCGTGCTCTGCCGCGAAGCCATGACCCAGACGGAAGACGATGTCGAGACCTGTCTCTGCCGCATGGGGAACGACGCACGCTTCGCGCTCCCTGTCGGCGTGTCGATGCCTCTGGTCGGCGCCATCGCCCTCCTGCTGCTGGTAGGCGTTCTCACTTTCCTCTGCGCCATCGAGGTCATCATTCCACCGTGGACTCTGGAGAAGCCGAAGAGACCTGACCGCCCCCCGATCACGCTGGAGCGCTTGCTGGTCGGGAAGGAGAGGATCGAGGAGGAGCGCAGAAATGCTGTGAAGAACCCGCGGAAGGAGCAACAGCCCGAGAAGCCACCTCCCCGGACAGCAGCGGGAACACGCATGGCCAGGGAAGCCGAGTACAAACGCGTGCCTTCCGCGTTGGAGCGCTTCCGGAAGATCAAGTCAGGCCCAACCGAGAAACTGAAGACCACCAGAGCCAGTCGTGTCCCAAGGCCCATCCTCAGAGTGCCGGTTGCTGCGCCAAAGAGCAGGAGCACCGCTCCCCCGCCCGACAAAGACGAGGCGGAAGCACCTGCCGATGGGAAGACCGAGAACTAACCTCACTTTCTCGCGCTACCAGGTCATCCGGACCTTGACGCCCTGCTCATGCAGGTGGTCCTTGAGCTGCTTCACTTTGTACCCGCCAAAGTGGGTCATCGACGCCACCAGGGCCGCCGATGCGCGGCCCGCCCGCAGCACATCCGCCAAGTGCTCCGGCCTGCCCGCGCCACCTGAGGCAATGACCGGAATCCCCACGCTGGTGGAGATGAGCCGGGTCAGGTTGATCTCGTACCCCTCGCAGGTACCATCGGCATCGATGCTGTTCAGGCAGATCTCGCCCGCGCCGAGGGATTCCGCCCGCTGCGCCCACTCCAACGCGTCCATGCCAGTCTGGATGCGGCCACCGTGGATGACTACCTCGTAGCCGCTAGGCGTCGCATCACTGACCGCCACCTTGAGCACATCCATCCCGAGAACGACACACTGATTGCCGAAGGCTTCCGCCCCCTGGCGGATGATCTCGGGATTCTTCACCGCGCCGGAGTTCACGCTCACCTTCTCCGCGCCAGCTAGTACCACCGCCCGCATGTCCTCGAGCGTGTTGAGCCCACCACCCACCGAGAAGGGAATGAAGATCTCACGCGCCACGTTGGCCACCACCTCCAACATGATACCACGCCCCTCGGAGGAGGCGGTGATATCGTAGAAAACCAGCTCGTCCGCGCCCTCTTCGTAGTAGTAGCGCGCCATGTCCACCGGATCGCCGATGTCCACGTTGTTCTCGAACTTCACACCCTTGGTGGTGCGCCCATTGCGCACGTCCAGACAGGGAATAATGCGTTTGCTCAGCATAGCATCGCGTTCCTTACGGATTCCAGCGACAGAAGTTGTCCAGCAGTCTCAGCCCCGGGCGTCCGCTCTTCTCCGGGTGGAACTGGAACGCGACCAGATGGTGGCGTGCCACGGCCGAGGCGAACTCGATCCCGTAGACGGTCGTGCCCACCACGTCTTCGGCGATGGGGATGGGGTGGTAGGAATGCACGAAGTAGAACTCGGCATCCGTCGGCACGCCTTCCCAGACCGGGTGGCGGCGGGTGAACGTCACGTGGTTCCAGCCCATGTGCGGCACCTTCAGCGCTTGCTCGTCGTCGCCCTCGTGCAAGTCGTCCGCAAAGCGCACCACCCGCCCCTGCAGGGCACCGAGGCAATCCACGCCACCGTCCTCGGCGCTGTACTCGAAAAGCAACTGGAAGCCAATACAGATCCCGAGAAAGGGCTTGCCACTGGCAATGGCGTGCAGGAGCGGGCCTGCCAGCCCCATCCCGTGCAGGTTGGCCATGGCCGACTCGGCCGCCCCCACGCCAGGGAAAATCACCCGCTCGGCAGCAGCAATGTCGGCGGGGTCGGAGGTGACCTTCCCCTCGAAGCCCAGCTTGTCGACCGCTGCGGCGACACTGGTCAGATTCCCCGCTCGGTAGTCTACAATGGCAATCATGTCACAGATCGTCCCGGTAAAGCAGTGGCAATCGACAGACGAAGACCGGCTTCCCGGCCAAGCCAGGTAATGTAGGGGGTGTGACAAGTGCCGCAACTCGTCTTGACTCTCCGCAAGATGCCCCTAACCTACTGGCCATCCAGGCAACCGAGACGTCGGACTGGCGAAATGACACAGAACCACACCGCACACGAGGACGAGCCAACATGAGTAGCACGGACAAGGTGAAAGTGGCGATCGTTGGGGCTGGCGGCATTGCCCGCAGCGTACACCTCCCCTCCCTGAGCGAGATGGAAGACGTCGAGATCGTGGCGATCTGCGATCTGGTCGAAGCCAAGGCCAAGGAACGGGCCGAGCAGTTCGGCATTCCCAAGACCTACACGGTCTACAACGAGATGTTCGCCCAGGAAGACATCGACGTGGTCTTCTGCCTCGTCGAGCCCGGCAACATGTTCCACATCGCCTGGCAGTCCATGCACGCGGGCTATGATACCTTCTGCGAGAAACCGCCCGGCATCATCTCCTTCCAGACCGAATCCCTCGCCCGCAAGTCCGACGAAACCGGCAAGAAGCTCATGGTTGGCTTCAACCGCCGCTTCATCCCCGCCGTCCGCAAGGTCAAGGAACTGGTGGATGCCCGCACTTCTGTCACCCAGGTTGAGGGCTGTTTCTACAAGTTTGGCCAGGGCGCCTTCGACAAGGGCAGCCTCTCCGCCTTTTCTTCCGACACGGTCCATGCCGTAGACCTCATCCGTTGGCTGGCTGGGGCCGAAAAGGCCGTCTCAGCCGCCACCGTCATTGCCCAATATGGCGATACCGCCGTGGACAACGCCTGGAACGGCGTCTGCCGCTTCGACAACGGTGTCACCGGCATCATCAAGGCCAACTACCGGGTCGGGGGGCGCGTGCACCACTTCCAGATGCACGGCGAAGGCGTCAGCGCCTTCATCGACCTCGGCTTCGGCGGCTCCGTTGCCGACGCCCGCATCCTCGTCCACAAGGGCGAAGAACGCTACAGCCTGGCCAGCGCCGGTGCCGCTGACGAAAGCTCCATGGAGATCAACGGCGAAGAACTCGCCGGCACCACCGACTTCCCCAAATACTACGGTTACTACCAGGAAGACCGCCACTTCATCGACTGCGTGAAGAGCGGCGAGATGCCCGAGTCCAACATCCACGAAGCCGTCGCCAGCATGAAGCTCACCGAGAAGTTCCTGGAGACCGGCATCTAGATACCAGCAGCAGCCTTGCGGAGCGGTACGCCGCTCTGCAAGGCCTGTTCGTGGGGTTCGGAGAGACAGGTCTCCCCGACGGGGCTCGGGGCTGGCCCCGTCAATCGGCCTCTGGCTTGGGAATCAGGCGACGTTCGGGACCGTCCGAGAGATAGGGATGGACGGCGCCTTCAAGCCAACAGAGGACCAGCTGGGAATACAGCCCATCGGGCAGTTTGGCGGGGCGCCGGAAATCGATGCGAACGGGGGCAGGAGCAGCTGGCAGCGGCAGCGAGGCGGGCGCGCTGCCAGCTCGCGCCAAGGCAGTACCATCGCCAGCGACTGCCTCGACCATCTGTCCGTCGCCCGTGGCAATGCGGGCGTGAGCGGCACCGGGGGCACGCCGCGTAACCCAAGCCGTGGCCAGATAGGGAGTGTCGCAGCCGAAGAAGAACCGCGCGGGGTCCTTCCTGCTCGTCGCCGGAATTGCCATGTGCTTCGCGCCAATCAGCACGCCGTACCACGGGCCCGCAAGCGCGCCGGTGATGTGCAGACTGTAAACCCCCGTCGCTGGCGCGAGGACAGAGAACCGCGTGTGTTCGCCGGGAGAAACGGCCTCGTGCCGCAGGATCTGCCGACTCGGCGAGAGCACAAGGTACTCGATACTGGTGGCACGGCGCGAGCCTGCCACGTGCCTGATCTCGATCTTCAGCTCCTCACCTGCCGCCCCCCAGAAGTAGAGCCGCCGGGTCTCGCGGGTGTAGATCCATTGGGGCTGCCCAGCCCCACTGCCTGCGGGTCCCAGATCGGGCACCGGCATGGCACACGCAGCCTTCACATCCACGTTGGTTACTCGGGCGGTGACATCGACCCACGGAATCGAGGTAGCCGGCGCACCTGCAGCACGGTCGCGCCGGGCCGCCTCGTTCGCCTGACGGAAGGCATCCTGATACTCGGCAAGGGTGAACTCGGCCCCCACTCGCAGGTTGCACTTCTCATCGGTGAACATGCCGATGTGCCAGTTGTTGTACCCCGCCAGTTTCATGGCAGCATGGTAGGCCTGCACCCGCATGTCCCCCGCATTGTAGTTGTCCGGCCGGAACCAGCCCACCAGCAGATTGTGCGGATTCATCTCCCTGACCGTGTCCTGGAACCGCAGCACCTCCTTGGTTAGCCCCGTGCCATTATACATCCCCCACGAGTCGACGATCGCTGGTGCTTCAGCCGTGCCCAGATGCCGGACAAAGGCGCGACAGAAATACTCCCCAAGCTTGGCGGGCATCACTCCCAAGGACAGACGTGGGTTGATCGCGTGCAGCTCGTGCTCATAGCGCTGAGCGATCTCGGCCAATCGCCGATCCCAGAACACCTCGTAATCCCTGCCCTTCCTCCGGGCCTTGAGCAGAGCATGCCGTTCCGCAGCCGGAGTCTGCTCCGCCAGTCCCGATTCCCCGCAGAACGCGCCCCATGCCTCGTCGTCGTAGGAGATGGGCGAGGGCATCAGCAGCTCCAGATCCACCCCCACTGCCGCGATGGGCAGCGTACGGCTGGCCTCGGCGATCTGGTAGGCATGGTCAAGCAGCAGGCGCCACGCAGGCCAGTGGTAGAGGCTGAAGCGGTGCGCCAGCACTGACCCATCGGAGGTGACGATGGCGGGCAACTTGGCGTGCCGCTTGGGGTCGCGCTTCCGCACGGCCGTGTAGACGTACGTCACCAGAGTCAGATCCCGCGCTGTGCAGGCGTCGGCAAGCTGCTTCATGCGGTCCAACTGGGCGGGCTTCCGCAGGTCGAAGGCAGGCTTGCGATGCAGGGCCTGGATCTTCGGCGAGAACGTGTTGAAGCGGGCCGCCTGCAAGGGGTCCAGATTCTGCTTGGCCCAAGCATCGAAGTCGTGCTCGTCGTCGTTCGGCGCGAACCAGCCGGTGTAGGCACAGAGGATCGGCTTGGGCAGCTCGGGCCGCCCGGCGGTCGCCCACGCAGCGGTCAGGG
>JABGQJ010000859.1 GCA_018648945.1 Victivallales bacterium | reverse complement strand
GCTTTCAGTTCGCCCGTCGCAAACTGCTGATTCTCCCGGAGTCGGATTAATGGTGGCGTCATGGAACTCGCCCCCATCCTTCAGCAATGGAATCGCAGCCTCGCAGGCCATGGGCACCGAACTGCGGTAGATGTGGACCTGGCGGTACGGGTCCACGGATCGAATGGTGGCCATGATGCGCCGGACCGACTCCACATAGCAGTGGGTCCGGAAGCGGGTGAACTCCACCCAGCCGGGCGAGAGGTCGGGGCCGGTCCGGGCGGGACTCCAAGAGTAGAGGACAAACAACCGGGGGATGTCCCGCACCGGCAGCCCCCTGCCCTGCAACCAGCGCTCGAATCCCCGTTGCATGGGCGGCGCATAGTCCGTCCGGGCCACTTCCGGGCGGTTCTCCGCACCGTAAACGAAGGGTTTGGTGCGGTAACCCACAACGGCGGGGTTGCCGCGAAAGTGGGTTGCCACGGCCCGGAGCCAGTGCTGGTGCTCCTGTTCGCGCAACGGGTCCACTACCGAAGGACGCACACGGTGCCCGTGGGGCGAAAGCGAAACGCGCCCATGCTGGTCGAGCATCGGCTCGAACACGGCCCACCGGGGGTATTCGAGTGGATGCTCCCATTCGGTGGGCGTCAGAAACACTCGCATGCCCTTCTGGCCAGCCGCCGCAACGCGACGGTCGATCTCGTGCCAGCGGAAGACGCCAGGAAGGGGTTCGACCTCGCCCCAGCCGAAGGCGAATGAGATCGTCTTGAAGCCGAGGGAATCGACCTGGTCAAGCCAGGTATCGAATCCGAGTGTACGCTCCTCGGAGATCGGCTCCCAGTCGTAGCGGGTGGACAGCAGCGATCCCCAGTGCTCCGCGATGGCCGTCGCGCGACCGGACAGCAACAGGTCGTCACGGCTGGGCAGGCCTGGGGGAATCGGGGCAGCAGCGCCGCCGTCGGGACGGCTGGCCACGCCGAAGTGGAGCACGGATCGGTCCAGCACTCGTTCCCCTTGGCGCCATTCGGCCACGGCCTCGTAGTCCGTACCTGCCGTCAGCCCTGCGCAGCGAATTCGCAGAACGGTCGCCGGCTCGGACCGGGATTCGGCGATGGGGCGCTGAAGCCAGTCGGTCACGGTGACGAGACACGTGGTGCCCAGAGGCCACGCACCCTCTGCGATCTGGAGTCGGAGTTCCGCCTTCCCAGTGCCGGACGGGAAGACATGATCCTGCTGGCCGGTGGCCCAACGGAGCCCTGGCACCAGGTCCGGCAGCGGTCGCGCGGCACCTCTGGTCACATGCAGTTCCATCCGGCGAGTGGCATCGAGGGTGCCATCGGCACGCCATGCCTTGGTCTTCAGCACGTAGCGACCAGGGGGCAACTGGGGCAACTCCACTGCCTGCCCGAACAGCTCCATCGGCTTCTGCCGGTCCAGCTTGGCGTTGGTAGCGTAGTGCCAAACAAGCGGCCCCTGGTAGCCTCTGCGCAGTTCCAGTCCGAACCGCAACGCACCGGACTGGCGGGTGAGATCGTCAAGGAACAGACGCGGCGACACGTCCCATCCCCAGCGCCAGCGGCCCTGTAGACACCAGCTGTATGCCGCCTTGAAGCCATCCTCGACGCGGAAGTCCAGTTCGGCCAGGCAAAGGCTCCCCTTGCCGTCTCGGATCACGTCCTGTTCGGGGTGGGCCGCATTGTCCCGCCGATCATGGGCGGGCTGGACCTCGACTCCCACCAGGGACAACGGCTCCGGCCAGACCGAGCGCCCGGCCACAGGCAGGTACTCCGGCTGGACGCGTCCCTCGGTCGGTCTGGGGGCCTTGAGACAGATGGACTCCACCTGATTCCACATGGACCACTCGCGCAACTTGAAGCGGCGGATGCCGGGGAACGTGCCTCGGCTGGTGCGAGTCCTCACCCGGTGCACGGTGCCGGCACCGTCCTGGACGAGAAACGCCAGGTCGAAGTCTCCCGCCCGGCGGGCGTACCAGGCCCGGATTCGGCGAACTCCGGGGGGCAGCGGCAGCGCGACCGCAGGACGGATGGCTACCGGCTTGAACTCAGGCGAATCGTAGGACGCAGAGACCCATCCCGCCCCATGTGCCGTGACTGCGCCCGGAACCTGCGCCTGCCAGTCACCGAAGCCCAGACTGCGGGCAGGGGTCAGGAGACAGCAGACAAGGGCGATCAGAATACGCGCGTACTTCATGGGGCGGATTGCTCCTATTGAACCAGTAGGAGGAGGAGTGCCGGCGAGCCGGAAATACGCCCCACCACCGACTCCCGCGAGCCGGTGCAGGCACCCGCCAGCCCACATGGTACTGGCGCAGGCAGCACTGCGCAACGTTTGGCGGGTAATGCCTCAGTCACGGGTGGGGTCCGGAAGCGAGGCCTTCCCCGCACCCCGCCGGGGAGACTCGGCTCCCCGGACCCCACGTGAGTGCGCTGGGGGAGGTCGGAGTACCGCTCCCCACCGGGAAGGACATCCGCTCGTGACTGGGCCACTACCGCCACGCCGCTGGACGAAGTGCATCCCGCGGGTCGGCAAGCTACACTACATGGCGGAGTCGGCACCCGGACAACGACAGTACCCAGTTCCAAGGAGGATGCCCATGCTGTTCCTGCGGATCTTTGTCGTCGCTTCCCTGTTCTCGGCAGCCGTACGCTTCGACGAGCGAAAACTGGCCCTGCGGATCGGAATTCTGGCTGCCGTGCTCCTCGCGGTGGTAGAGGCCGCCCTCGGGGCCGGTGTCACTTGGTTTACCGCCCTTGGCTTTGCCGGGGACCTCACGACCTGTCTGGTTGCCATGACGATCCTGACCGCCGATCCCAGCGGCTTGGTCTGGGTTCTGACCCTGATGGTCAGTACCTTCCTCTTGGCCTTTGCGGTGCCCCTGGAGATCGCCAGGAATCTCCTCGGTGGCTAGTGCTCACGGCACGACTTCGATACGCTTCTTCTCGACCACGGCCGTTCCGTCGGGCCAAGTCGCCCGGGCCTCAACGGTGTGCGCGCCAAGCGACAACCCCTTGGCGCTGGTGATCAGGCGGAAGTGGTGCGGCTTGGTGAAGGGGGTCGATCCGTAGTTGATCGTCTTCATGGGACGCCAATCCCCCGCGTCGATGCGGGCTTCGGCGGTAGAGCCGTTCGGCGCGTCGTAGCAATTGAACACGAAGTCGAGTTTCCCGCCCACGGCGAC
>JABGQJ010000858.1 GCA_018648945.1 Victivallales bacterium | reverse complement strand
CAACGCTCGTCTGGAGGCAGTCGCGTCGAATGGACACACAGGCCCTGGAGGGGCGCCCGGCCTCGGGCGCGGGACGCCCGGCACAGCAGGAACGCCAAGCCATGGCACCCCATGGCACCATGCCTTGCCCCGGCAATCCGGCACGCGGCGGAGGCCCGCCGCCCCTCCAACGCTCGTCTGGAGGCAGTCGCGTCGAATGGACACACAGGCCCTGGAGGGGCGCCCGGCCTCGGGCGCGGGACGCACGGCACAGCAGGAACGCCAAGCCATGACAGCATGCCCTACCCCGGCGAGCCGGCACGCGGCGGAGGCCCGCCGCCCCTCCAGAGTCCCCGTGCAAACAGTCGCGGCGGATCGACACACAGGCCTTGGTGGGAAGCATGACTCTACGCGCGCCACCAGCCAAGCTGGTCGATGAGATCGTCGAGCAGATACAGGCACCAGCCCATGGACTGGCCGAACCAGGCGTAGCCTTTGCACAGGCCGGCCTCGGTCAGACGGAACGGGCCCTCACGGCTTGCGTTCGGATTGTCCCAGAGCGCGGTGCGCACGTAACGCATCAGTTCAAGCGCCTCGTGGCGCCAACGGGCCGCACCGCAGGGAGTGAACGCGGCTAGGCGGGCAAGCGGCGCAGCGACCGCGAAGTAGCCGTGCGTGAAGTACACACACGCGCTGTGCTCCATGGCCCAGTCGATCTTGGTGCCCTTGCGCCCCGGCAGCAGGCCGTAGTCGAGCAGCCACTCGGCACCCCGCACAATCGCCGCGACCCCGGTCGCGCGCTCGCTTGCGTCTGCGGTCCCCAGCGCCTCGGCGAGATGGTGCATGCACATCCCGTGGTGCCCAACGTCATGCCACGTGGCCCCGGCCCAGTAGGGCCAGTGCCCGTCCGCGTTCTGCCCTGCCAGCAGATGCCCGACTGCGCGCTTGGCTGCAGCGCGCCACAGCGGGTTGGGGGCGCGGCCGCGCGCCTCTAGGAAGCCGGCGATCCGCCGGAGCATGGCCGCAGCGAGCGCAGTCGTGTTGTGGCAATCCCGTTGCGAGCCTTCGTCGCTCCACATGAGGTCGCCGTTCGGCCCGCGGAATGCGGCCACGTGATTGGTGTCGTGATAGAACGCGCCTGACTGCCACTCGAGCGTGAGCACGAAGTCGGCCATGCGTGTGAGTGCGTCCATGTCGCGGACCTCACAGGGGAGCCCCGCGATGTAAGCACGGATGAGATTGGTGGCAATGACGGACGTGTTGACTGCAGACCCCCCGTCGCTCAGTTCCTGCCCACGCAGCTCCGGGTACCCGCCGTTCGCACCCTGCACCGCGAGCACGTGTTCCCGCGCCGCGGCCGCCTGCTCCCGCCAGGGCGCGCCTCCGGCAAGCCCAGCCATGCGCATGAACACCGCAGCCGCGCAGGCCGTATCGCGATTGCAGTAGCGATCCTCAGTCGGGAAGTAGACGCTCCCGACGTTCCTGCCGTCACGTACCTGCTGTCGCCCCAGCCACTCGGCCATCTCGCGATACATGGCGAGGACGGCGTCACGGTCGAGCACAGACGGGTGCTCAGGGCACGACAAGTTGCTTTGGGTGTGCATTGGCGCTCCACCGGATGGCAAGCTGCGGCGATCGGGGTGAGCAGAGTAGTGCGAACAGGCACGGGGCGCAAGCGTGATCGTCCAGCATTTGAAATCGCCAATGCATGTAACGCGGGCTACATTGTGATGGTGCGTCCGTGCGGTGGCGCCCGTCTCTTCCGGCAGCGACAGCAGTGAGGTGAGCGATGCGTGGCACAGGATACTGGCTGGCTCCTTTCGTAGGACTGCTCCTCATGGCAACACAGGAGACGATGGGCCTGGAGGCACGGGTGCGGACCACCAATGGGGTGCCGCGCATCGAGGTCGACGGCAAGCCCACGCGCTCCCGGATCTTCTTCGGCAACCCACGCGGGGGGCGCATCGACGTGGGCAAGAAGCCGAAACTCATCTCCTTCGAGTTCGAGGCAATCCAGGACTCGGGGGGGAAGGCCACGTTCCACTTCCGCTTTGGCCAGGAGCCGGGGCGTTGCTGGGTCGATGATTTCCATATCGAAGAAGTGGCAACCAAGCGCTCGGTCATCGGCCCCGTGACCTTCGAGAACGGCATGGCCGACCTTGAGAAGGACTGGCGCTTCTGGCCAACAGGCAAGGACAACACGGTCGGCAAGCTCACGGTGGTCACTGCTGGCGAAGGCAAGGCGCTCGAAGTCCAGCTCACCAAGCCCAAGAAGGGCAAGTGGCCGGATTACCACATCTTCACCCTCCCCACGCTCAAGCTGACCGGCGGCAAGCGCTACCGGGTCTCCTTCCGTGGCTGGGCCGACAAAGAACGCAAATGGAATCTGGGCTGCTACGTGCCGGGCACGCCGTTCGTCTCCCTGATGCATGTCCCCGGCGTATTCGAACAGCAAATCCGCCTGGCCGCCGACGTGGGCGTGGACATGGTCAGCTTCAGCCTGCCCATGCCCTGGCCCAAGCCGGGGGAGAAGCCGGATTGGTCGGGGGTGGTGCAGCGCTGCCACACGGTGCTCGAAGCCAACCCCAAGGCGCTGCTCTTGCCCCGGATCGGCATGGAGCCACCAGACTGGTGGAAGAACGCCCACCCGGAACACCGTATGCAGTGGGAGGATGGCGTGCGTCGGCGCGGGATCGCCGTCGCCTCCGAGCTGTACCGTCGGGACGCTGCCAAGCGTCTGCGGGCAGTGATCGAATTCTGCGAAGCCAAGTTCCCAGAGAGCATGGTCGGCTACCACCCCTCAGGGCACAACACCGGCGAGTGGTTCTACCAGGATACCTGGCAAGCCGAGTTCCCGGGCTACTCGCCGGTGACCCGGATCGGGTGGCAGAGATGGCTGCGGAAACGGTACGAAACCGACCAGGCGCTGCGCTTGGCCTGGGGTCGGCCAAACGTCACCTCCGCAACCGCCGACGTGCCCTCTCCCGAACGGCGCCGGGCCGCGCCCGCAGGCGTCCTGCGAGACCCCACGACCGAGCGCGACATCATCGATTTCGCACGGTTCCAGCAAGAGGCCATGGCCAGCACGGTCTGCGCGTTCGCCAAGGCCGTGCGCGACGCCACCAAGGGACGCAAGCTCTCGGTCTTCTTCTATGGCTACGTCTTCGAATTCGCCGCCGTGTACCGGGGGCCCAGCGCCTCGGGGC
>JABGQJ010000857.1 GCA_018648945.1 Victivallales bacterium | reverse complement strand
CCCACCACCTTCGACCCGAGTAGGAAGTACCCCATCATTGAGGCCATCTACGCCGGGCCCCATGGCCAGCATGTCCCCAAGTCCTTCGCCGAGTTCCGGGGGCAGCAAGCGCTGGCCGAGATTGGCTTCGTCGTCGTGCAGATCGATGGCATGGGCACCAACTGGCGGTCCAAGGCGTTCCACGATGTCTGCTGGCAGAATTTGGGCGATGCCGGCTTCCCGGACCGGGTCGCCTGGCTGCGCGCGGCGGCGACCGCATATCCCTACATGGACATCCGGCGGGTCGGAATCTATGGCGGCTCCGCTGGCGGCCAGAGCGCCATGCGGGCACTCATCGCCCACCCCGACGTCTACTCCGTCGCCGTGGCTGACTGTGGGTGCCACGACAACCGCATGGACAAGATCTGGTGGAACGAGGCCTGGATGGGCTGGCCCGTCAATCAGGAAGCCCACGACCTCAGCTCCAATGTGACCCAGGCCCACCGCCTGCAAGGGCATCTCCTGCTTATGGTGGGCGAGCTCGACCGCAACGTCGATCCCGCCTCGACCATGCAGGTAGTGAGTGCGCTGATCAAGGCCGACAAGGACTTCGAACTGATCGTCTTCCCCAGTGCGGGCCATGGTGCCGGTGGCAGCGCCTATGGCCAACGCCGCCGCAACGACTTCTTCGTTCGCCACCTTCTCCATGTCGAACCCCGCCATGACGACGCCAACCCAGCCGAGAGAGAAACGAAATGAAGAGAATCGCTTTCTGCACTTGCCTGCTGTTCTTCGCCGGTGTCGTTCCGGCCCAGGACAAGGCCGTGTCCCATGCCGAATCTCTGGTCGAGAGGCTGAGGGATTTCCATGCGGAAATGGCAGACCCTTCCGCCGAGGTGAGGAAGAAGGCGCTTGCCGGCTTCCTGCCCAGCCGGAAGGACATGGAGATTCTCTTCCCCAAGGATGTGGGCTTGTTCTGGAGACAGCTGGCGGCCCACAACAAGAGAATGACCGAGCACGTCGATGAGATAGCGCGCGAGGTGACGAAGGAGAAGTGGACCGAGATTGAGGCGATTGACGTGCGGGAACGCGATGAGGCGGGCACGTACAAGAGTGTCCTGGCGATCATCCCCAAGGACATCCCCGTATTCCGAGCGATCAGGAGAAGCGAGAAGAGATCCTCTTCGTCCAGTTCCTATCTGTTCATCGAGGGCCGTTGGATCCACCTGCAGGGCTTGGAGAAGATCCCGAGCATCATCCTGCACAGCAAGAAGGGCGGCTGACCGTGCCTCCCGTCGGCTCCCCCGCCCCGATTCGCAGGCTGAAGGTCGGCAGCCAGCCCTGCGCAATGCAGGAGTCTTGTCCGTCAAACCCCGACTTCCCTTCTTCTTCGTGTCCTCTGTGCCTTCGTGGTGAATCTCTCCCCTTTCTTCC
Organism: Victivallales bacterium; assembly: GCA_018648945.1. The sequence goes on along the minus strand of JABGQJ010000857.1, from coordinate 1,778 downwards.
TCCCTTCGGAAAGTGACATTGCGGCAAGACGTGGTACCGTTGGCGACGGAACGGGACTGTCTCCAGCACTGCATCAACCACGAGGGTCGTCATGGCGGATCGCCCAAACTTCCTACTGATTCTCACCGACCATTTCCGAGGGGATTGCCTGAGCCGTTTGGGGCATCCGGTGGCGGAGACCCCCCACCTGGATTCCCTTTCCCGGCGTGGTGTCACCTTCACCCAGGGCTACTCGCCCTGCGCCTCCTGCATCGGTGCCCGGCGCTCGCTGTTCACGGGGCAGACCCCATACACCCAGGGCATGCTGGGTTACCAGGACGGCAAGCCATGGGACTACCCAACCAATCTCGCAGGCCAACTGGCCCGCGCGGGCTACCAGACCGCCAATGTCGGCAAGACCCACTTCCACCCCAAACGGCTCCACCTCGGTTTCGAGGAGTTGACTACGCCAGAGGACTACACCGAGTGGCTCGCCAAACAGCCAGGCATGGACTCTGGTAAGTTCGGTCACGGCGTCCCCGGCAACTCCTGGATGGCGCGCCCGAGCCACATTCCCGAGCGCTACATGGAGGAGAACTGGTTCGTGGACCGCTCCTTCGAGTTCCTGCGCAAGCGCGACCCCACCCGCCCCTTCTTCCTGACCCTCTCCTTCAATGGTCCCCATCCGCCCTGGTGCCCGCCGCAAGCCTACTACGACCAGTTCATCAACCGCGAGATGCCCGCCCCCATCGTCGGCGACTGGGCCGAACACCACGCCGAGGAAGCGGGCTATCCGCTCGATGTCAACTCCTGGCGCGGACGCATCCCCGACCACCTGAACCAACGGGCCAGAGCCGCCTACTTCGCCTACCTGGCCTATCTGGATGCCCAGATCGGGCGGCTGATCCAGAGCATGCTCCGGGGGGGCATGCTGAACAACACCTTCGTCGTGTTCAGCGCCGACCACGGCGAGATGCTGGGCGATCACAATCTCTGGCGCAAGACCTACGCCTACGAGGCATCTTCCCGCGTGCCCTTCATCGTCTGCCCCCCCAGCAGCATCGACTCCCGACGCAATGTGGAATGCCCCAAACCCGTGGGGTTGGAGGACATCATGCCCACCTTCCTCGCCGCCGCCGGGGAGGACATCCCAGACACGGTCGAGGGCCTCGACATGCTTCCTCTGCTCGTCGACGAGGACGCCGAATGGCGCGACATCTACCACGGCGAACACTCTCCCTGCTACGCCAAGGACAACGCCCAGCACTTCGTCACCGACGGCCAGTGGAAGTTCATCTGGAACCCAATCACCGGCCACGAGGAACTGTTCCACCTAGCCGAGGACCCTGACGAGTGCCACAATCTCGCCGCCGATCCCCAGCACGCCGACACCCGCGCCGCGTTCTACAACCACATGGTCCGCGAACTCGACAACCGCGACGAAGGCTTCTCTGACGGGCGATCCCTGTCCACCGCCCCGTACCCCGTCTGGCGCGGTGCCAATCCCAACGATGTTCATCTGGGCTGAGACCTGCCCTCGCCCTTGTTCCGTCCGCTCGCGCGGGGGCCCAGGGGGCAGGTTATTCTGGACCTGCAACTCCGGCGACCAAGTCCTGGCCGAATCCCTGCCTCAACTCTCCGGCGGACCGCTGGGCAAAGGGGACGAGGGACAGGGCGCCTGGTTGTGGTCTGTGCACGACTGGACGTCCCTGGGAGCGCGGGCGTCCCGCCCGCTTCCGGAAGCAGGCGAGACCTCGCGCTACGGAAACCCAAGATCGGCGCTCTGCGCCTCGAAGACG
>JABGQJ010000856.1 GCA_018648945.1 Victivallales bacterium | reverse complement strand
CGAATCCGGTGGCTCGCGGGCAGCCTGGGGCTCCTTCGTCTACCCGCCCTACAGCACCGAACCGACCCCGATCGACGATCGGCACACCTATGTGGGTGCCCCAGTTGCCAGCCCCGTGTATGACCGCTTGGCAGCCTACGGAACCGAGGGTCAGCCGGTCTTCGTTTCGGAAGTGGGTTGCGGGTCCTTCCCCAAGATCGCGGAGAACTGCGCGCGCTATCAGCGCGAAGGCAACCCGAAAACTCCGGACTACCAATACCACATGGAACTACTGGAATCCCTGGAAGCAGTCATGGCAGAGCACGACCTGCACGATCTCTTTCCTGACGTCTCGGCGCTCTGCCAATCGACCCAGGAGATCCAGGCCCTGGCCAATTGCCAGCAGCTCGAAGCCCTGCGCATCAACCCCAAGGCGGGGGGCTACTGCATCCACGCCTACACCGATGGCGACTGGGTCGTAGGCGCGGGAGTGCTGGATATCTGGCGCAACCCGAAGCTGCTGTACGGCGCGCTCAAGGAGTTGCAGAAACCCCTCCATCTGGCTGTCCGGATCGAGCCCACCAATGTCTACGCTTCACGGGGCACGACCCTCACAATCATTGCCGCGAACGACGGCCAGCCCGTGCGCGGAGACCTAACGGTATCCGTCGCCAACGCGGCCGGGCAGGAGCTCTGGTCGCAGACGGTACCGGCCAACATTCCCCGCCGCGTCACGCCCCTGCTCGACACGCGCCTGGCCACTGCGTTCTGGACTGGTCCGTGCACGGCCACGGCCCGACTGATCGACGAAGGCGAACTTCTTGCCGAGACCAGCACCCAGTTCCTGGTCTTTGTCGATGCGGAGACGACGCCATCTCTCGCGGGGATAACGATCCTGGATGCCGACGACCAACTGCAGACGTTCCTCGCCAGCAAGGGCCTATCCGCGCAAGCCTTCGCGGCGGGGGAGCCAGGACATGGACCGGTGCTTGTCGCCCCGCCGGATACGGGCAACGAAGCCCACGTGCCACAGTTCGTGCGCTTGCTGGATTGGGTCGAGCGGGGTGGCGTTGCAGTCTGGCTCGATTCCCCGGGTACCTTCCAGTTCCGCGGCCAAGGCATTTACCGAGATCCCGAGAACAACTTCCTGATGCGCTTCCTGCACAAGCAGAGGCGGCCGCTGGACGTGCGCCCCAACTTCCTGATCGCGAGCGGCGTGCTGCCGTATGACCTTAAGCACCGCCCCGCCAACGGGCTCTGGATCCCGGTCGGTCACTATGGCCGCAAGCACCAAGCATTCGCAGGCTTGCCGATCGATGGGTTCATGAGTGGCCCGTGGCGGAACGTGGTTGCGCGGCGGACATTGCTCAACTTGCCCGGCACCGCCGTCGGCGGCTGCGTGTCCTGGGACTCACATCACGATTACCGCGCCAAGACCGAATGCTGGCACGGCACGGACCTGGGCACGATCTCCCACGGCAAGGGCACGATGATCCTCTCCACGCTCAACATCCTCCAGCACCTCGGCAAGGACCCCATCGCCGACCGGATGCTGGGGAATCTGACCGATTTCGCGACCTCGCTTCAGGGCGACATAGCCCCGCCAACGGGCGACCTGGAGGAAGAGATCACGGCCCGCTTGATCGACTTCCGGCGCGTGCGCGATGACTGGAACGCGAAGGTCGAGGCAGCCGCAATGGAACCATGGGAGTGATTTTCGCGGCAAGGCACGCCCCCTTGGGGTAATGTAGGAAGCTGACAGTCGGGACAACCCGCCGCACGCAACGCCAACAGGACCAGAACACCATGCCCACCCTGAAGCAGAACCGCAGGGACTTCCTGACGGCGCTTGGCAGCACGGCTCTGGCAACCACGCTGGGGCCAACCTGGGTGGGAGCGGCCGATGCGAAGCGACAGCCGAACATCGTGCTGATCTACGCCGACGACCTGGACTTCGACGAGGTCCCGGGGTACGCCGCTGCCACCATGCCCTGCAATTACGCCCACTACCGACAAGGGAAATCGGGCGTAGGCAAGGGCCCCGGCCTACTCATGCCCACCATCGAGAGGCTGCTTACTCAAGGTGCCAGGTTCGACCGCTTCTACATCACCTCCAGTGTCTGTACACCAAGTCGCTACGGCCTCCTCACCGGCCGGTACGCCAGCCGCTGTCCGGGCTTCGTGGCCCGCAACCCCGCCGGCACCCATGCCACGATCCGCTGGAATACGCCGTTGGGAAAGCGGGACGCCACCCTTGCCAAGGCCCTGCAGTCGGCGGGCTACACCACCGGCATGGTCGGCAAGTGGCACAACTTCCCCGGGTTGGGCGGCAAGCTGAAGGACAAGCGCTTTCCCCTGGATGGCGACCCGCGCGAGCCGGAGCTTGCCGCCGCCCTGGCCAAACGCTACAAGATCGCTCAGCAAGCGGTGCGGGACTGCGGATTCGACTGCGCGGAGGCCGTCCACATCGGCAACACGGAGCATGTTCACCCCAAGGCCTTGCAGGGGCACAATCCCGAGTGGATGGCGGCGGAGGGGCGGAAGTTCGTCGAGGCGAACCGCGCCAAGCCGTTCTTCCTCTACCTGCCGCTGTCCCTGCCACACGGTGGCTACAACACGCGCTGGATGCTCCAGGCCGATCCACTGGCCACCACGTCGGGCATGCTCGACACGCCACCGGACAGCGATATGCCATCGCGGCAGGAGATCATCAAGCGAGTGAAGGACGCCGGTCTCGACCAACGCCAAGCCATGGGGACGTGGCTGGACGAGTGCGTCGGCGCCGTCGTGCGGAAGATCGATCAGCTGGGGCTCGGAGAGGACACGCTCATTCTCTTCGTCAGCGACCACCAGAGTCGCGGGAAATACACCTGCTACGAGGCGTGCCGCGCCCCCGCTGTCGCCTACTGGCCGGGCCGGATCCCGGCAGGACACGTGGTCAGGAGCGTCTGCGCGAACATCGATGTGGCACCGACCCTTCTGAACCTCGTTGGCGGCAAGCGTCCGGCGGAGATGTCCGATGGGCACAGCTTCCTGCCCATGCTCCTTGGCAAGCCCGAGTCGGCGGATTGGCGACAGTCGATTCTGTTGGAAGTCGGCAACACCCGGGCCGTGGTCGCGAAACGCTGGAAGTACATCGCCAATCGCGTGCCCGAGGAGACCGCGAAGAAGATGAGTGAGGACATCGTCGAAGCGAAACGGTTGGGACGTCGGC
>JABGQJ010000855.1 GCA_018648945.1 Victivallales bacterium | reverse complement strand
GACGGGCATGATGAAGAGGATGACCGATTTCCTGCCGCCCGCGATGTACCCCGTGAGCAGAACGAAGATCGTGCCGAACACAACCCCCTTCAGAAGCCCCTTCCCCGTGCTGGCCCCGAGCCACTCGTACCGAACCGCATGCCAGTAGCGCAGCATCCCCTCTGGGCGGGAGTGCCGGATTCCCTCGATGCAGGAGTGTGCCAGCGCGGGGTCGCCGAGCTCCGACTGGCGCGATCCCCTGTTGGCCTTGCGCCACTGATGGTATTGGGCCGCTTTGGCCATGTTGAACTCGTCGGCGAACGTGAGGGTACGAAGCCCGGCCCAGCGGCGGGCCAGAGCCCGGCGCCCCAGATACCGCCATGACCAGGCGATCAGCCCCAGAGCCAGTGTGCCCACCAGTGCGGGGTACTCCTGGACCGCCAGGTTGAGCGCCTGCGCGGGTGCGAGGAACGAACTGGCGAAGATCACCAGAGGCAGGGACGCGAGGGTCGGCGCTACAAAGGGCAGCACAAAGCCAAGAACGCTACCCGCCATGTAGCAGGCCGTGCCCAGCAGCCAGATTGCCCCGAGCAAGCCGGGGTGCTGACCCATGGCGGACCGGGGGAGAACCAGCCAGCACAAGGGCGCCACTGCGGCCACCAGCGCGCCCTGAATCAGAGCCTGACGAGGCGCGATCCCGGTGTGACGGGGCAAGAGGAAGGCAAACGGTCGGGAGGCAACTTCCCGTTGGCAGGTACCAAACAGCAGCCCGATCACGGCCAGGAACGTGAATAGGAACAGGAGGAGTGTGGGGGCAGCCGACCTCCTGGCAGAGGCGGCGCCAACCACCATCCCAACCATGGGCAGGGCCAGAAACAGGTAGACCAACCAGAGCGCCCGTCGTTGGTAGAGATGCTTCAGGTTCGCGGCTAGGACACGCATGTCATGTCTCCTTTCACACGAGATCCCTGCGCAGGCAATGGTAGCGCAGGACCAAGAGGGACAGTAGCAGGGAGATGGGAGGAAGGGCCAGCCAGATGGCCGATGACGTGCCGCCGGGCATCTGCGTCAAGATCATCGCCACTGGGAACAGGACTGCCCAGACCAGCAGCGCAAAGTGGCTGCGTTTCCTCAGCCACGTCTGTGCTGCCAGTAGGCCGGGAACGAGGATGACGGGGACCAAGACGTAGAGGTAGGGAAAGGGATGGGGCGAGAATGTGGCCCCGCGCACGTAGAACGGGGACATGAACGGCAGGATGGCGTGGCTGAAGCCTGCGGCCACCCCGGCAAAGACCGTCCCCAGCACGGTCAGGACAGACAGGTCCGTCACGGCCAGGAGGAACCGTTGGCGGCGACCAACGGGCAGGAACGCCTTGGCCTGTAGATGCCTCATGGTCGCCATCATGGCCCCCGGCATAAGGAAGTAGATGATCGAGTTCGCGCCACCAGCGATATACATCATGAACGGGACCGTGATTGCGGTCACCAGCAACAGGTTCACCGATTGCCGGGGTGTGATGACACCGAACCACTCATACCAAGTGGTGTAGCCATAGCGCAGGATGCTGCGGGGGTGGTTGCGACGAATGCCGCTGATGCAGAAACGCGCCACGGCCGGACTTCCGAGCTCCGGCTGGGAGTCGACGCGCCTGGCCCGACGCCACTGGTGGTACTTGGTTGCTTTGGCCACGTTGAACTCGTCAAGGAACGCGAGGGAGCGACCTGCGGCGCAGCGGCGGGAGAGGCCCTGGCGGCCAAGGTGCTTCCATGACCAGGCAAGCAGGGCAAGAGCACCAGCCAAAGCCAGGATCGGGTGCTCCTGAAGCAGCCGGTCAACGGCCTGTGGGATGGCCAGGAACGCACCGCCCATGACAAGGAAGAGAAGGACAAAGATGGCCGGGGCTACGAAGGGCAGGGCGAAACCCAGAACCGTGCCTGCCATATAGGAGGCGGTGGCCAAGCTCCAGGCAATGCCCAGCATGCCCAGCGGATGGGCTACCCGGATCTGGGGGAGCATCAGCCAACTCAGTGCGGTCAGTCCACCAAGGCAAGCCCCCTGCAGGAGTACCTGTCGCAAGACGTTCCGGGTATGCCGGGGCAGCAGGAAGGAGAGAGGGCGCGAAGCGACCTCCCGCTGGTGGACGCCAAGCACCAACCCGAGGACGGCCACCATGAGTAGGGTCCACGTCCGCCCGGCTCTCCCGTCGAAGCTCAGGAACGCGGCCGGGGTCAGCATGGCCACAATCAAGTAGACGAGCCAGAGGCCCCGGCGCTGGTAGAGGTGCTTCAGGTTGGCGGTTAGAATGCGCATCTCACCCCTTCACCTCCGGCGCGCCCTGTACCACATAGCGGTAGAGGTCTTCAAGGCCCAGACCTTGGACCTCGACCTTGGCGTGGTGGGTGATCTCGAAGGACTGGATGGCGGCCTGGCTCATTCTGCGTACCACGACCTCGGCTTCGCGGCCGGATATATTGCAGGAGAGCATCCCAGGGAATGGCAGGGGATTGGGCAGATCGGTCGTGCCGGTGATGACCAGGCGCGAGAACTCCTCTTGGAGCTCGGCGAAAGAGCAGTCGCGGATGAGCTGCCCTTCGTGCATGATCAGGGCATGGTCAATCACCTTCTCCACATCGCCGAGGATGTGGGAGGAGATGACGATGGTCCGTTCGGGGCTCTGGATGATCTCCATGAGCAGGTCCAGGAACTGCCCTCTGGCAATGGGGTCGAGCCCCGCGGCGGGTTCATCCAGAATCAGCAAGTCTGGCTCCGGGCACACGGCCAGCAGGATCGCCAGCCGTTGCCGGAGGCCGGGCGACAGGCTCGCCACCCGCGCTTTGGGCGTCAGCTCGAACTCCTCCCTGAGGCGCTTCTCGAGCTCCGGATTCCAGTTCTCGTAGTAGGCACGGACATAGGCGATGAGCTGGCGCACGCTTAACCACTCCAGCAGCTCGCCTTCCTGCGCCACATAGCCGACGCGCGCCATCAGCTCTGCGGTCAGATCGCCGGCAGGGCAGCCGAGGGTGTTGCACTCGCCTTCCTGGGGCAGGTATAGGCCGATGGCGTGGCGCAAGAGAGTGGTCTTGCCTGAGCCGTTCGCTCCCAGTAGTCCAACAATGTGGCCGGGGGAAAGGGACAGGCTCACGTCGTTCAGCGCTACGGTCTTGCCGAAGCGTCTGCTCAGGTCGCGCAGTTCGATCACAGGTGTTGCCGGTGCATT
>JABGQJ010000854.1 GCA_018648945.1 Victivallales bacterium | reverse complement strand
CGTCAGTTGGGACCGCCAGATCAAGGTCCGCTCGACTCGGGGTCTCTGGGACACCAACTACTAGCTCCGATTCTGTCGGTCAACGCCGGGCCGGGGTGCTGCTCCGTGAGCTGGCATGCGACGGCTGACTGGAGGCAGTCTCTCACTCCTCCATGTGTTTGGCTCGGTAGTTGCGGGGAGACACGCCAAATTCGCGTTTGAAGACGCGGGAGAAGTGGAACGGGTCGCAGAAGCCCGATGCCCGCGCGACTTCCGCGACGTTGAGCCGGGACCGGTCAAGTAGTTCCCGGGCTCGAGCCAGGCGCAGTCGGCCCACGTATTGCATGGGGGACGTCCTCATCTCGCGGCGGAACAGACGGCCGAACTGGGCCTCGGACAGGTGGGCGGCCTCAGCCAGTTCAGAGCGGCTCAGATCGGCCCGCGTGTAGGCGGCGTAGAGGCGCCGGAGTGCATCCTGGATCCCAGGGGACCGGGCCGTCTTCTCGTCGTCGCCAGTCACTGCTTCGTGGAGATCCGCGAGCAGGCTGAGCACGCCGCATTTGAGGCGGATCGGTTGGAAGGGCTGCTGCCTCCGGCGCAGGCGGAAGGCAGCCTGGTACTGCTCGATCAGCCGACCCGTGTTCTGAATGGGCGCCAACTCCAGCAGAGGCGTGTCCGCAATTCCTGGGAAGGGCGAGGATTCCGACACATCGAACGAGAGCCACCAGAGACTCAACGGGCGATCGTCCGCTGGCGTGCCGGTGTATCCAAAGTACGCGTTGAGCACGACCAACGTCCCCGGATGGAGGGTGACTCGGTGGGGGCCGAGCCTCAGATCGATGGGCGGTGATCCGGTGTAGAGCCCAAACTCGAGATAGGGGCGTTTGGCGACAGCGAAGGGGATCCGGTCCTCGCCGAGGTGCGCGATGGGCAGGTCCGGCAGCGCATTGGCCCACACCAGCGTCTTGCGAAGAGCCGTGCACGTTTTCGACATGTTTTTGCGGCGTTCGGACATGGCCTTCCCGTTTACTTGCCGACGGCGCAACTATACGTTCAGATGCGGGTAGCCGGTAGTGTATCGTCCGTGTTCTTCGCAAGGAGCCTTGGCAAGATGCAGAATCTCGCAGTGTTTGGTGGTCCGAGAACGGTGCCCGAGGGAATGGTTCAGACATGGCCACCGTTGACCCAGGAGGACCGGGATGCGGTCATGTCCGTGTTCGACTCCAATGTCTTGCACGGCACCAGCGCCCCCAATGCGGTGGCTCTTCAGCAGGAATTCGCCGAGTTCCTCGGTGTGAAATACTGCCTGGTGACGAACAGCGGCACATCTGCGCTGCACATGGCGGTGGCATCCTTGGGTATCGGCCCCGGGGACGAAGTCATTTTGCCGGCATTCACGTTCTGGAGCAGTGCCGCTGCGGTCCTGCACCACAACGCCATCCCGATCTTCGTGGATATCGAGCCCGATGCGTTTTGCATCGATCCGGGGGCCATCGAGGCCGCGATCACGGACAAGACGAAAGCGATTATGCCCGTGCACATTCACGGCATGGCCTGCAATATGGGGCCCATCATGGAGGTGGCGCGGAAGCATGGGCTACACGTGATTGGCGATGCCTGCCAAGCCCATGGCGCCAAGTGCGACGGCAAGCTGGTCGGCACGATCGAGGACACCTGCGGGTTCAGCACCAATCGCTCCAAGAACCTGTCCAGTGGCGAAGGCGGCCTGTTCGTCACGAACAACGAGAACGCATACCGCGTGGCGAGTCGTCTGCGCGAGTTCGGTGAGGTGGTTCTGCAGGGCGAGGGCCGCGAGTACAACGCCTACGGCATGGGCTGGATGTACCGGGCCCACGAGTTCGTGAACGCCCTCTGTCGCTCACAATTGCGGAAGCTCCCCGCCAACAACGCCATGCGTAAAGAGTTCGCCCAGTACCTGACCTCCGAACTGGCGAACATCCCCGGCCTGGAGGGTCCGTATACGCCGCCGAACCGGGAGCCGGTCTACTTCAGCTACATCGTCAGATTCTGCCCGGAACAGCTTGGCTTGGACGTGCCTGTTTCGAAGTACAAGCCGGCCGTGCAGAAGGCATTGGCTGCCGAAGGCATCGGGCTCGGCCAGTGGCAACGTGTCCCGGTCCCGGCACAGTCGGTTTTCACCGACATGCAGGGCTACGGGAAGGGCTGCCCATGGACGTGCGCACACTATGGTCGGGAGATCCGGTACTCCGGGGACGACTACCCTGTCACCCTCAAATTCATCGCCGAACACGCCTATCTCGCCAACGTCCGTCCGCCCAATACCATGGAGCTCATGGAGCGCTATGTGGAGGGCCTCAAGAAGGTGATGGGGCAACCTGAAGCCATCATGAAGCTGATCGAGGCGGCGGACAAGGCGTAGGCGCTGGCCTGGTGGCGGGCCTGACGGGAACCCCACCTGCGAGGTGAGGGCAATCAGCGGGCCCGCCACGTAGGGCCTTTGTCTCACGCGCCTTTGCCCGCTATCTTCCATATGGGTTCCCGGAAGCGATCCCCGATCCGTTCAGACCTAACTGGAAGGCTGCCCCATGGACAAGAGCAACTGCCCGCAGGTCCTGCAACGCGTGCCCCTCAGCAAGGGGAATGCCATCCGCCTCACCAAGGACGTCTGGTGGTGGCTGGGAGGCAAGTGCGACGCGGTCCTGCTCGACGAAGTGGACGGCGAGATTCGGCTGTCGGGCCAGATCGGTCGGGAGCCCATTCCTGTGGTGAAGGGCCGGATTGCGTTGCCGGATTCGGCCTGTCAGCATCTGGGAGTCGCGGCGAAGGACATGCTGGTCCTGATCCAGCGTGAGGCCGCGGTTGCCATCAAGCGCTTCACCAGTGCCACATGCGTCGGGAGCATCGCCGCCCTGGTGGACGAAGAGACACCGACCGCCGTCTGTCGAGCGCTGACCCAGCGGCGCCCTCCCGAAGAGCTGCTGCCGGAACTTGAGGCCGAGGTCGCTGATCTGACCCTTCGCCACAGCCCCGCCGACTTTCTCGCTGGACGAAGCTCCTTCGAGGCGTGGCTGGCGCGGCGCGAATGGGACATCTGTGACGTCGGCGATGGGGCATTGCGGGACGAACTGATCCGCCAACGCCTGGATGGGCAGATGCCTGACGGCAGTTGGGGAGGCGACTTGGTGGTGACCAGCCGCATGCTCTGGGAGCTGGCGGCACTGGGCCTGCGGCGCGGGCATGCCGGGGGGGGGCTGG
>JABGQJ010000853.1 GCA_018648945.1 Victivallales bacterium | reverse complement strand
AGCCGACCCGCTCAAGACCATTATCTTCTTCGACGCCACCGGTTCCAGCTGCGACAAGGGCGAGATCAAGCACTGGCAATGGGAGTTCGGCGATGGCAGCACTGGAGAAGGCGTCCAGGTCAGTCACACCTATACGGATCCCGGCCGCTACCGAGTCGTTTTGCGGATCGGCACCGAGGGGGGGGCGGGAGCGAAACTCCAGAAGACCATCCAGATCAGTCCGGCCTGGGTGGAGAGTGTGCGGACCGGCGGCGGCATCTGGCTGGAGGCCGAGAAGCACAGCGGTGAAGGCGACGGCACCAGTCGCATCATGAGCGGGCGCGTCAACGCCTCGGGCCGCATCGTGACGTATTGGGACAAGGACAAGGGCCACTGGCTGGAATGGAAGGTCCCGGTTACTGCCGCCGGCACCTATGCCATCGCGCTCCGCTATGCTTCTGGGGCCAGCCAGGCACTGCGAGATTGCCAGATCGACGGGACCAGCCCCGGAACGGAGTGGAATGGACTCCCCTTCGCCGGGACCGGCGGGTACTGCACGCAGACCGACAACTGGGTCTGGCGGTTGCTCAAGGGGAAGGACGGGGAAGTCCTCCGCCACAGTCTCTCGGCTGGCGAGCACACGCTCCGGCTGACCAACCGGGGTGGCGGGATGGCCCTAGATGCCATCCTGCTCGTCCCGTCCGGGGCGCTGTCGGTGACTCCGTAGCGTGGATAGCGGGGATCCGGGCCCTGGCCTTGATGCCCTCCCGAACATCGCAGGTGACAGATGCACAGCAACAATCGCCGGCATTCGGTGTACCGCAGACACGCACGATCGGTCGATCTACTCCTCGCCGTGGCGGCGTTCGCGGGGGGCAACCTGCTGCACCCGTGCGTCGCCGACGTTGCGCCAGGCGTGGAGAACATCGCCAGAGGCAAACGCTATACCATGACGCCCGTGCCCGGCTACCGTGATACCATCGATGCCGGCGACCGGACGCAACTGACCGATGGTGAATACTCCTCCGGCTATTTCTGGGTGCAGAAATCGACCGTCGGCTGGGTGCGGGACCCGCAGGTGACCCTGACGTTCGATCTCGGTGCCGACCTGCCGATCCGCGGCGTCACGTTCAACACAGCCGCCGGGAGCGCCGCAGGCGTGTTCTGGCCGAAGGGCATCCGCGTCCTGGCCAGCATGGACGGGCGCTCGTATCATGAGCTGGGCGACCTGATCACGTTGGACCGCAACCGGCCTGCTCCGTCCGAGGATACCTATGGCCTGCACAAGTTCGTCGCCGACAAATTGCACGTGCATGGGCGTTATGTGAAGCTCATCATCGATTCCAATGAGTCCTATGTGGTGGTTGACGAAGTCGAGATCTGGCGTGGCGAGGATGCCTGGCTGAACGAGCCCTTGCCGGGGGTGCCGGTGCGCTTCCCAATGGCGTACGACAGTGGCGACCCACTCACCAATGCCGTGATGGGCCGCATCGGGACGGACGTTGCGACCGCGATGAACTTCGTTTCGCGTGCCCAGATCGACGGTGCGTTGCGGGCGCGGCTATTGGCAGAGGCGCTGGGCATCGAGCAGCGGATCGGCGCCTTGCCGACCGTGGACCCCGCTGGATTCCGTGCGGTCGTGCCGATCAACGCGTTGCATGCGCAAGCGTATGCGATCTGCGGCGCGGCGCGCGCGGCTCAGGGCAAGCCGCCCCTGGTCGCCTGGCGCGCCAATCCATGGGACTTCCTCACCCCGCTGGAACTTCCCGACAAACCGCCAGCAGCGGCTATTGCTGTCGCGGCCATGCGTGGCGAGACGCGCGCGGGGGTGCTAAACATGGCCAATTGCACGACCGCGCCGATCCACGTCAGTGGTAGGTTTACCGGTCTGCCAGGCGGCTCGATGCCCCCCTACATCGTGCCGCACAAGGCGCTTTGGACGGACACGCGTCAAGGCGTGCTCGTCGCGGCCGCGTTGCCGGAACTGACGCCGTCGCCGGACGGCTTCTCCTTCGTCATTCCTGCCGGCATGACGCGGCAGCTGTGGCTCAACGTCACGCCCCGTGATCTCCCGGCGGGGAAACACAAGGGTGCGTTGATCCTTACCGGCCCCGCCCTGCCCGCCGTACCTGTCCCCGTCGAACTGCGTGTCTTCAACCTTGATTTCCCCGACCGCCCCACCTTGCACCTCGGCGGCTGGGACGAGACGGACGGCGACAAGCCGCGCTACGGGGTCAACGCCGCCAATCGTGACGCGCTGGTCGCGCACCTGCGCAGCCGCTTCGTCGACTCGCCGTGGAGCACGCCTGCCGTGATGCCCTTCGGTGCCTACGGCGAGGACGGCACCATGACGCAACCGCCCGACACATCGTCCTTCGACATGTGGCTCAAGCGCTGGCCGGATGCGCGGCGCTTCTGTGTGTTCAACAGCGTACGCGACAACATCGCCGGCAGGAAGATGGGTGATCCGCTGTTCGCCGTGCAGGTGGGCCACTGGATCCGGTTCTGGGTCGCCTTCCTGCGCGAGCGCGGCGTCGAGCCGGACCGCCTGGTGCTGCTGCTGCTCGACGAGCCGCGTAAACCCGCGCACGACCGAATCATCATTGCTTGGGCCCGCGCGATTAAGGCGGCGGCTCCCGATGTCGTGCTCTGGGAAGACCCCGTCTACAAGGATCCGAAGAAAATGGCGTCCGAGATGCTGTCCGCCGTCGATGTGCTCTGTCCGAATCGCCGCCAGCTCCTGCAGGTCGGCGAACCCCTCGCTGCGCTCTACCGCAAGCAGCAGGCACAGGGCAAGCGACTCGAGCTCTACTCGTGCACTGGCCCGGCGCGATTGCTCGATCCCTATGCCTACCATCGGCTCCAGGCATGGCACTGCTTCGCCATCGGTGCCGCAGCAACGCACTTCTGGGCGTTCTGCGACACCGGCGGCGTCGACGTCGACTCATGGAACGAGTACCTCAGCACGCGACACTCCTACACCCCGCTGTTCCTTGGGCCCAAATCTGTGACGGCTGGTCGGCACATGGAGGCGTTGCGAGAGAGCGTGGAGGACTACGAGTACCTGGTCATGCTGCGCGAGCGCATCGCCCAACTACAGAAGACGAACGGCGCCCACCCGCGCCTGACTGCCGCACGCCAGCTGCTGGCGACCGCCCCGGGCCGCGTTCTGCTTGGTGCGGCTGCCGACCAGATGCGATGGCAGCAGATGCGCGACCGAAGCGTTGCCGACACGGTGCGCATTGAG
>JABGQJ010000852.1 GCA_018648945.1 Victivallales bacterium | reverse complement strand
TCCCTTCTGCGCATCGCCCGAATCGATCACGACCCAGCCGCTGGTCCCTGATCCCAGCCGTCCATCGAAATCGCCCACCAGTTCGTTGTAGGCTCCCTCCGCGCCCGGCTGTGCGGGATAGAGATTGGCCTCGACATAGGTGTCTGGCCGCACGATCACGCGATGGCATCCCGCGTTGTCCGGCACCGCCAGCAACGCCTGCTGGATGGTGGCGAACGCCGTCTGCCAGCTGCGACCGTCGGTGTTGCTGCCTAGTTTGGAGACGTGTAGATCCATCGTTGCCTCTGGTTTCCTTCCTGGTGCCGGTCCATCGCGGGAAGCTCTGCAACGAGGCCGCCGCGTGCGTTTGGCGAGAGCTCTGCCGCGATTCCGTACCCAATCATGGAAGCCTCCGCCGGTAACCGAGGACAGGCGGCCCGGGCCGCCACGACCACCTGACAGTATAGAGCCGCAGCCGTGACGGTGCTCCGCCGCCTGTGCGGCGAGCGGTACATTTTCCTCGGAAACGGCGCGGATTCCGCGCGGTGGCGGGAACGCTGCGGCCAGGGAGCCAACTGCCCTGTCCGCCGCGAGGGAGCTGCTTGGCGAGAAACGGAAGGTTTCACTTTCCGGGATGTTATGTATAGTCAGGACATGCAACCGATGCGCCAACTCATTGGGGATCTCCGCCGACTTGTGGGGCGGAGCGACCGGCTTTTCGCCCTGTCCGACCTGCGGGCACTGCTGCCCGAACACAGCGATGGTGCTCTCAAGTCGGTGGTTGGCCGCCTGGAGAGAGGCGGCGAACTCGTGCGCGTGTGTCGGGGGATCTACATGCTTCCCGATGTGGCTTTGCGCGGGAGCGAACTGCTGGGCCATGCGGCTGCGCGACTGCGAGCGGACCGCTTCAACTACCTCAGCCTGGAGACGGTCCTGAGTGCCGCCGGAGCGATCTCGCAGGTGCCCATGGGCCGGATCACCGTGATCTCGTCCGGACGTTCCAGCATCATTGCGTGTGGGGTATACGGAACCATCGAGTTCGTCCACACGCGCAGGACCGCCAGCGAACTGGCAGCAGAGCTGTGCTATGATTCCGAGCACGGTCTGTGGCGTGCCTCGCTCCGCTTGGCGCTGAGGGACATGCGCCGCACTCGACGCGACACCGGCTTAGTGAACTGGGAGGAGACCAATGAGTCTGTTTGACCGACTTGTCTCGCAGGCGATGCAGTCAGAGGCGGCGCTTGGCACTGTGCAGGCGGGGGTGGAGAAGGAGCTCCTGCACCATGATATCCTGCGGGAGATGGGCCAGGCCGGACTGCTGGCCAGGCTGACCTTCATCGGCGGCACGTGCCTGCGGGCATGCTACGGATCGCCAAGACTGAGCGAGGATCTGGACTTCACTGGCGGAGCAGAATTCGATCCCGGTGGGCTGGCCGACTTGGGGCCGACCCTCGAAGCGACGCTGCTGGCCAAGTACGGTCTGCCCGTGAGCGTTAGCGAGCCGGTGCGAGAGCAAGGGAACGTGAGCACATGGAAACTCCGGGTGCAGACCCGCCCGGCAGCCAAGCACCTGCCCGCGCAGCGCATCCATATCGATATCTGCGCGGTCGACAGCTACGACCCCCGGCCCTCTCTGCTGCGCAACGACTATGGTATCGACATGGGAACTGGCGGACTCGTCGTCCAAGTGGAGTCCCGCGAGGAGATCCTGGCGGACAAGTGGATAGCCCTTGCCTTCCGTCCCAATCGTGTTCAGTACCGCGATCTCTGGGACATCCTCTGGCTCGAGCGCCGAGGCACCGAGCTGTTGCCCCCACTCGTGGCTCGGAAGCTCGAAGGCCGCCAGCGCGAACGGGATGTGTTCCTGGCCGAACTCAACGAACGGCTCGCGGACCTGGCCACCGACGGCAAGCATGGCCGGGCCTTTCGCCAGGAGATGGAACGCTTCGTGCCAGCATCCGGATTGCGCGACGCCATCGCCGATCCCGGATTCTGGTCGGCCTTGGTCCTGAATCTGCGCGACCAGTTGGGCTGCCTGCGGGCGCTTGGCTCGAAATGACAACTGGCCCGCAGCGCAGAACGGAAGATCTCGTTTTCCGGCACTTTGTGTGCAGTCAGAGGCGACGGGGGGGGTGGAGCCGGGCGACGCGTTGCTGACCGATTCGGTGCCTGGTGATGCAGCGCCGGCGTCGCCGCCCTGGATCTTCCCCCTATGCTCTCGGCCCCAGCACCCTCCTGAGCCCCGATACGCAACAGAAGCTACTGCCTGGCAATGTGTTGTTGGCTATACCTGCCTTCTCTTCCACATGTTGGCCGAGAACGCGCTGAACCCCCATCCCTCATACAGGGCCGAAGCCGGATTCTCCGCGTGGACTGTCAGTCCCTCGCAGTGGCACTGTTCGTGGTCGAACCAGGCTGTGGTGGAGACAGGGGACAGGAGACAGGGGACACGTTTCTCCGGTGCTCTGTCCCCCGGCCTCTCCCGTCTTCGCGCGGCTCCAGCCGGCAGCGCAGGTGGTCACCGAACTGCGGGAACTGGGCGCGCCAAGTGACGGAGTGCAAACCACTGCCACACCGCTGGCGAGGGTAGAAGCGGCGTCCCCGCCGCTTTCGTCAACTCGCCTCTGCGGTACCCGCGCCTCCGATACACACACCGCTGCATCGGCATCCCCAGATCTCAACCATTTCCAGCACCTGCCGCGCGCCCCCAAAGCGGCGAGGACGCCGCTTCTACCCTCACGCCTGCCCATTCGGCACCGGGGACCAGGCCACGGCTCTTGCCCACGCCAAGTGGCCGAGCTGGTCGGGAAGGGGCGGCGAGGCGCCTGCGCCACACGGGAGCGACGTCCGATCACCTAGGCGGTAGCGTCCACAAGTCCTCGGTACGGATACCGGTGCGGTCGAGCAAGGTCTCCACCGTTGGGAAATCGATGCTGTAGTGCTGGCTGTGGCAGTCGGACCCGATGCTGAGCCGGACACCACGCGCCTTCAGTCCAGCCAGGTACTCCAGGTACTGCTCTTTGAATCGCTCGGGGTAGCCGGGATTGAGCAAAATGGCGCCGGGGTTGATCTCGATGGCCTTGCCATGCTCCACCACGGTCGCCGCGAGTTCGTCGTGCATACTGGTCGGGATGTGCCCGAAATCATCGAACCACGGCTCGGCCTCGAACATCCCGTTGTCGCCCCGCCAGTGTCCGTGCCACCACCAGGGATGGGCCACAATGTCGACCAACTCGTGCTGGGCCAGGAACAGG
>JABGQJ010000851.1 GCA_018648945.1 Victivallales bacterium | reverse complement strand
CGGCGAGGGCCTTCGCAACGCCCGTCGCCTTCAATCCTGCAGCGGCGAGTACATCTGCCTCAACGCTCAGCAGTTCGTGCTCGCTACGGGCGCGTTCTCGGAGAATTGCGGCCCGGAGGTCTGGCCAACTCCGGATCGGCATGGTGGCGAGCAACGTGCCTGCGCCGGGATCGAGCCGGAGAGGGACACGCGATTCGGGATCGCTGGCGACCGGCTTCAGGTCGAGAAGGTCGTAGACCGCGCCGTCCGGCGGGATCTGCACGGGAATCCGGCCCTCGTATCCGTCCTCGAGATCGAGATTGACCGGCACCAGGAACGTCGCGCCGGGCGCTTTCAAAAGCCCCACGGTCAGGCCCGGCGCTGCCGGTCCCCGGGAGGGTGTGAGGCCCGACGGCAAGGCCAGGATGCGCAGCGCCCGAACGGTCGGGACGAGCACGCGACCCAGTCGCGCGAGCTCCTCGTAGGCGGGACTCGCGTTGCCCCATGGATCGACGAGGGTGTCGTCAAACTCCTCGCTGCGCACGGTGCCGTCCAGGTAGGTGCAGGTGTCGTGATAGATGAAGAAGAGTAGTCCATCGACACCCGCCGCCACGGAATTGAAGACCTCGAAGCGCATCTCGGTCGCGTCGGGCATGCGCAGCACCTCATGCCGCCGCAGACGGTTGCTGAATGCCTGGGCGATCATCCACACGCGATTTCCGGCACAGTAGTCCCGCGCGTTGCGGATGAGGTCGGCGTGGAAGGCGAGCGCCTCGGTGCGCCGGGGCCCCGGCATCACCGAATACGGATCGATCACGACCAACTCCATGAATGGGCCCAGTGCCTTGGCCGTGGACATCTCGTTGAAGGCACTCGCCACCGGGTGGTTCGGGTCGCAGGCCATGATGGCGCGCTTGTTGGCCAGGTAGCGTGACAGGTCCTTGGGTTCGTCGCGTCCATACCAGGCAAGCAGCCGGGGGTGGGCCCGGTGGCTGCGGATCGCGTCAAGCGCCGCAGGGGCGGTTGCGGCGTCGGTCAGATCGGCGTTGGAGAATCGCGTCTCCACCAGGTTGAGCCGGTAGCGATTCATCAGGGAGAGGCGCCATGCCACGCGCCTGTCGTCGCAGAAGTTAGACACCGTGTTCATGTGGTGCCGCTTCAGGTCGAGCAGGTCGGCTTCGAAGCGTTCGTCGCGGGTCTGGCCGAAAAGCGCGGCATTGGCTGCATCGCCAGCGGCGACGGTCATCACCACTCCGTAGGGGAAGACTCGATCGAGGATCGGGTAGGGACGCGGCACATAGCCTGTCGCGGGTGGCAGATCCCCCTGCGGCAGTTGTGGCGTACCGACAGGGACGTTCACGATCTCGAAGTCGTCAAGGTCCAGACGCGCACCCGCATAGGCGATCTGGATGCTACCGATCTCGTCGCCCACCAGGCCGTCCTTCGGAACCCCCGGTTTGCCGACCCGCTTGTAGACCGCTCCGTCCAGGTACTTGTGGACCGCAGTCCAGCCGTTGTTGGCAAGTACGAAGGGCAGGAAGTACTCCGCTCCCTCCGTGTGGTTGCGGACGTTCAGGCCGAAGGAACCCGGTCGATCCGCCCGCAGCCGCATCCGCACCATGGTCTGTGGGCCCACCCGGACCGGGGGGGTGAAGGTGACGATGGCCGTATCCCAGCCCCTGCTCACCACCGAGAAGCGTAGGCACGTGGGGCTCTGCCAGCCCGGTTTGGCCACCTCGATGCGCACGGACTGACCAACCGACCAGCCGGACCACGCGCGCTGCTCGCCTTGTGCCTCGAACGTGTGACGGAAGAGGACGGCCGGGTCCGCTGCGGCGGCCGGCGCGCCTCGGCAGGTGCCACTTGTCAGCAGAAGCGGCAGGACAAACAGGGCGAGTCGAGGCAGGGTTCTGGCCACGTCGGCATCCTCCGTATGGTCGGCGCTACTGACCGATCCCTCGGCGGATCGGCACCCGGGTTAGGGTACCCGCGTGACAGGATGGGTGCAAGACAGAGGTCGGGATCAGGGATTGGGTTCGGTTGCGGGAACGCTCGGAAACTGGACGGGGTCTGCGTAGCCCATGGCAGAGCGGAGTGCCGCCCTGGGTATCTGCTCGTCCCAAGTCTGGAGTCTTGTGGGGACGAGACACGGGGTGGCTGTTGGCCCCGCTGGCAACCCACGCCTCAGGTTGGTCCTATGTCACGCCCTGTCAGGGCTTGGTCTCCGCGGTTGCGGGAATCCAGGCCTCCAGCCTGGGCTGGTATGGATCGCCCTGTCAGGGCTCGGAGACAAGCCGGAATCCCGAGCCGTCCTGACCGAACGCCCCCTGTGGCCGTTGACCGCAGTTCGGGACCTCGACAGACCGCGTGGCCTTCCCCGGCAGTTGGCCCGGTTCCAGTGGCCAGACAGCCTTCTCACAGCTTCGCTCCCGGCTCGATCCGCAATGCTCTGAGTTGTCCACTCGGGTTCAGAACGTAGGCAGTCGTCTTGTCACTGCGCTCCTGAACGACCAGATCCTCGACAGCGCCGGGGTAGCTGCCCTGCACGGCCAGCGCTGGACCGAGTACGTAGAGGCCGCGGTTCGTCCCGACCACAGCACTGCCGCCGGCAATGACCGCAATCTTGCGCACGGCACCATTGAGCAGTGCCTGCGCCCGTACCGTTCCGGCTGCCGCGTCGAGCAGCAACACACGCCCGTTCTCTCGGCCCAACCACACCAAGTCAGGCGCGCCTTCCGCCTGCGGCACGGCAACGGCCGCGGATGTCGGGCACATGCCGGCAAACACCCAACCCGGCGCCAGGTCTGGCTTAGCAAAGAACTGAGCTCCGCGGGGAGTCACAGCGATGACACCTTCCGGCGAAGATGTCCGCAGACACTCCACGAACACCGGTTGCTGATTGTTCGCGCTCGGTTGTACCAGCGGTTTGGTGAATGGCTTCTGTACCACCAGTTTCGGCGGTTGTCCCGGCCCCCCGTACTCAAACAGGATCACTCCGGTCGCGTACGGCGCCACGCCGACGAGGTTCTGCTTGCCTGGTGCGCTCCAGCCGTTGACAGGAGCCGACGCGGCCGGCGCGCAATCCCAGGTCGGCACCCGGTCGCGTCGGACCACTTCGGGTTTCGCACCAAACCGGAGCTGATGATGATGTACGTGGCCAAAGATGAACAGGTCCTGGCAGCCGTCGTCCCCTGTCGGCCAGAGGGCAATGGATTTGCCGCCATAGTGGGTGTGGCCGACAGGAGAGCCCTTGCGTTCATCCTCCCACGCATGCAGG
>JABGQJ010000850.1 GCA_018648945.1 Victivallales bacterium | reverse complement strand
GCTATACGGCCGTCCGCTGGCAGCGCAATGCCCATGTGTGGTCCCATCGGCGTGGCCCATGGTGGCATGATCCCCCGTATTGGGACGACAGTGAGGAATACGACGTGTTGCGCGTGGAATTCCGCGACGCCAAGGTTGTCGCGATCGAACACATCGAACGGTGAGCCCATCACTCAATCCGAAGGAAGAAGACCATGGCCCTCAGAATCGGTTTCGTCGGCGTAGGCGGCATTGCCCAAAGACACCTCGGCAACGCGGCCCTGCGCGATGACGTGGAGATCGTGGGACACGCGGATATCGTGCCTGAGCGCGCCCAAGCGGCGGCCGACAAGTTTGGGGGCCTCCCCTACGACGACTGCGTGGCCCTCTACGAAGCCCAGAAGCCGGACGCGGTCATCATCTGCACTTCGCCCGATGCGCACGGGCGAATCGAGGAAGAGGCAGCGGCGCGCGGCATCCCGTTCTTTGTGGAGAAGCCCGTCGCCGTGGATGTGGCCCGCGCCGCCCGCGTAAAGAAGGCCGTGGATGCGGCCGGCATCACCACCCAGGTCGGTTACATGTACCGCTTCAGCGAGGCCGTCCGTCACGCCAAGAAGCTACTGGCGGACCGCCCCATCGCCATGGTTCAACAACACTTCTACATGCCTGGTCTGCCTGCCAGGGAGTGGTGGCCAGACGTCACCCGCTCGGGTGGCCAGCTGGTCGAGCAATCGACCCATATGCTGGACCTTGGCCGGTACCTCGTGGGGGATGTGGTATCGGTGCGCGCCCGCACCGCGCGCGTGCGGGACTGGACGCCCAATCCTGACACGCCCCCCGGAGACAATTTGCTCTGGGCCGCCGAGGGATTCACCATTCCCGACACGTGCGCCCTGATCATGGAATACGCCTGCGGAGCCCTCGGCACGCTCAGTTGCAGCATGGTGCCTGGCACGGCGTGGGACTGCGGTTTCCGCATCGTCGCCGAGGGGCTGATCGTGACCATCGACGGTGGCGATGTCCGCTGGGCTGGTGAGGAATCCGGCGAGATGAAGGCAGGGGACAACTGGGTCAGTTACGTGCTGTACGACTTCCTGGATGCCGTTCGCGACGGTCGCCCATCTCTCGTGCCCTACGATGAGGGTGTGCGCAGCCTCGCCATCTCCGTGGCTGGCTACGAAGCCGAAGCCAAGGGCGCGGCAGTCTGTCCTCAGGATCTCATCGCCCCGCTGTTTGCCGGGTAGGCGACCACTCGCCATTTTCGGGTTCCCCTCCGGCAGGTTGGGGGCGGCATGATATGGTACTGGTACTTCGGACCAACCTTACCATTCTTGGAGACCAACATGCAGGTTCTTTCTCAGCAGATCGCCGGGGCGATTGAAAAGTCTTCCTGGATTCGCCGGATGTTCGAGACAGGCATCGAACTGAAGGCGAAGTTCGGGGCGGACAACGTCTACGACTTCAGTCTAGGCAACCCCGATCTGCCGCCTCCCCCCGCCGTGCCCGAGGCCCTGATCGAGATCGCCGGGGCCCTCGACCAGCCGCTTGCCCTGGGCTACATGCCCAATGGCGGCTATCCCAATGTGCGCGCCAAGCTGGCTGCGGAACTGGCCAAGGAGCAGGAGTGTGAACTGACTGGCGAGCAGGTGATTCTCACCTGCGGGGCAGCCGGGGCTCTGAACGCCTTCTTCCGGGCTGTGCTGGAGCCCGGCGACGAAGTCGTCTGTCCGGCGCCGTACTTCGTGGAGTATGGCTTCTACACGGGCAACTTCGGCGGCGTGCTACGGCCGGTGCCCTCCCGCCCCCTGACGTTCGAGATGGACCTCGCGGGCATCGATGCCGCAATTACGCCCAAGACCCGCGCAGTCATCGTCAACAGCCCCAACAATCCGTGTGGGGTGGTCTACTCGGCCGAGGAACTGGCCGAACTGGCCACCATTCTTGCCAAGCACACGGCCGCGAATGGTCGCCCCATCTTCCTGGTCTCCGATGAGCCCTACCGCTTCCTCACCTACGACGATGTCGTCGTGCCTCCCATCCTGGGCATCTACCCCTACACCGTGGTTGCCGGTTCGTTCTCCAAGAACCTGGCGCTCGCTGGCGAGCGCGTTGGCTATCTCGCCGCCAATCCCGCCATGCCCGACGTGGCCGCCTTGATGGGCGGGGTGACCATGACCAACCGCATTCTTGGCTTCGTGAGCGCCCCTGCCATCGGCCAGAAGATTCTGGGCGCGGCCCTCGGCAGCGAGGTCGATGTCAGCATCTACGCGAGCCGCCGCGAGGCTATGGCCAAGGTGCTGACCGAGGCCGGCATCGAATTCTCCATGCCTCAGGGCGCCTTCTACTTCTTCCCGAAGGCCCCGGGCGGCATGGACGACAAGGCCTTCGTGGATCTGCTGATGGAGGAGAACGTGCTGGCAGTCCCTGGCAGCGGCTTCGGCTTCCCCGGCTTCTTCCGGATGACCTTCTGCATCGACCAAGACGTGATCGAGCGCTCCGGCCCTGCCATCGCCCGAGCGGCAGCGGCAGCGCGGCAGTAGGAGCAACCCATGATTCAGATCGTTGCAGCCACTGGCAATGCCCACAAAGTCGAAGAAATGCAGGCCATTCTTGCCCCCCACGGCATCCAGGTGCTCAGCGCCAAGGAAGCAGGAGGGATGCCCGATGTGGTCGAGGATGGCGACACCTTCACCGCCAATGCCATGAAAAAGGCCCTGGAGACGGCGCAGGCACTCCAGTGCCCGGTGCTGGCGGACGATTCTGGCCTCGAAGTCTTCGCCTTGGGTGGCGCTCCCGGCATCTACTCCGCCCGCTATGCTTGCGAAGGCGGCAACGACGGCCGCAACGTGCAGAAGCTCCTGCGCGAACTGGCCGGCTCCACCGATCGTGCCGCCCGCTTCGTTTGCGTCATCGCCTTGGCTTCGCCCGCGGGCCTCATCGGCACGACCGAGGGAGAGGTCCGCGGTCGCATCATTGACTCGCCGCGCGGGGACCATGGCTTCGGCTACGACCCGGTGTTTGTTCCTGATGGCTACGAAGGGACCTTCGCCGAGCTCCCCAGTGAAGTGAAGAACCAGCTGAGCCACCGGGGCAACGCCTTGCAGAACGCGGTCTCCAGCGGCCTCTTCGCCGAGCTGTAGGTCCCACGGGCATCAACCATATAGCGTGTAGGTGGGACCGAGCCGGGAGCGCCGGCTTCCAGCCGGCTTCTTCCGCCGCCTGCGGTGGCGTGGGAGGGGGGGGGTGCACCGGGGCCCGGCGCACCTACCTGGGAGGGG
>JABGQJ010000085.1:9318-17356 GCA_018648945.1 Victivallales bacterium | reverse complement strand
CGCCCATTGAGCGGGCCGCCCTGGTAGTCGCTCACGCGCCCGCCCACGAACTCCTGCTGCAGGTCGGCATCCCACCAGCCGGTCCTCTTCCCGAAGCCGAAATCGGGGGAATCGAGGCCGGAGCCGAGGAGCGTGCCATCGGCCGCGTAGAGCCAGCGGCGGTCGGTCTTCTTGTGCCCATCGGCATCGGCGGCCTGAAGCTCGAGGCCGGGCGAGACGGGGTCGAAATCGGTATAGACGCCCTTGCCGTGGACGTGCTTGGTGGGTTCCTTGAGCAGCCAATGGAAGGTGCCCGTGCGGGCATCGACGAGGGAGATGCCGCCGGTCAGGTTGCGGCTTTCGATGAGGTAACCGAGCTCCAGGCCGGGCTTGGTGGCATCGAAGTCGGCGAGATAGGCAGCGTCGGGGTGCCCCTTGCCGGTGCTCCAGAGGGGCACCCCGTTGTCGTCCAGGACGACGCTGCCGAGGATCACCTCGTCGCGTCCATCGCCATCGACATCATGGCAGAGCGTGAAATGGGCGCCTTGGCCCCAGAAGCGGCGGCCATAGCTCTTGTTGTCGTAGTGCCACAGCTTCTCCAGCTTGCCCCGCCGGAACTGGTAGGCATCGACGATCATGCGGTTGTAGGTGCCACGCAGGGCGAGCAGGCAGGGGGTCTTGCCGTCCAGGTAGGCGACGGCGATCTGGTTGCGCGCGTAGTAGTTGTAGCTGGGGAATTCCTCGCGATCCGGCCACGCGGCGCGGGCAATCTCCTTGCCGGTCATGCCGTCCCAGACGGCGATCCATTCCGGGCCGCTAGTGACCTTGCCGTCCTCGTCGCGGGGATCGCCCTCGCCGACCTTGGCCATGATCTCCGCCTTGCCGTCGCCATTGAGGTCGGCTGCAATCCAGGGGGAGTACCAGACGCCGCGCTCGATGGCCCAGCCGAGGTCGTGGGTCCAGAGGTAGGTGCCGTCGTTCAGATAGGCCTCGATCTTGTAGGTCTCGGGGGACTTGTACCAGTACTTGTACCAGGGGTCGATGTTGGCCGAGGGGTGCTTCATGATGACGTCCAGCTTGCCGTCGCCATTGAGGTCGGCAAAACCCGCGGCCATGAACTTGGTCTTCTCGTCTTTCAGCTTGATCGAGACGTAGGGTAGCGCGTTGGCGTCGGCACCGGCCGTGGCCAGCTTGGCGCGGCCGACCGGGCCCTTGCCAGTGCGGGGAATCACATGGTAGACCGTCCCGGGGGCGGGCTTTGCCCCCTTGTCCAGGAAGTCGGTGGTACGCATGATCGGCGCTCGGTTGAGCTTGGTGCGTTCGCCGGCGACTTCGCGGAAGGCGTCAAAAGCCACGGTATCGGGATCTTCCTTCAGCAGCCGCCAGCTGAGGTACACGCCATCGCTCGTAGGCAGGGCCACAAGGGCGCGCTCGAAGGTCTCGACGGGGCGCTTCTTGAGCCAGCCATTGATCTTGGGCTTTTGCTCGTAGACGATTTTCTCCGGTCTGAGGGAGATATCGTCCACCAACACATCGGCCGCGCCGCCGCCGACGATGCGGATGTAGACGCTGTTGACGCCGTCTGGGATGTAGGCGTAGCCGCGGACCTGCTTCCAGTCGTGCGTGCCGCTGGTGCTGGCTCCGCCCACGGACCAGGTGACCGGCTTGCCGTCCTTGCAGCCAACGACGTCCACTCTGGCAGCCTTGGTGTCTGTGCACTTGAACCAGGCTCGCACGGCGTATTCCTGTTCGGCCTTCACCGGCAGATGGGTGCCGCAGGAGAGATTCCAGTCTTTCTCGCCATCGTGGAGGATGCGTGCCGCGTAGGTCCCGCTGTGCGGTGTCTTCTCGGCCTTGGCGCTGCCCTTGTTCGGCTCGCGCGTCCACCACGACCAACCTGCCGCTTGGTCGCCCTCGACTTGCTCGAACCCGGGATTGGCCAGGCCATCCTTGATGCCCATCACCCGATTGAGGACGATGCGGTCCAGGTAGGTGGAGCCACGGCTCTCCTCCTTCTCCATGGCATAGCGATCATCGAACCAGAACTCGAAGGTCCCGCCATCCTCGATCTTCACACTGCTGGCGATGGTGCCACCACTGCATCGAGCCCACGTCTTGCCGTCGAGGGAGACTCCACCCACGCGGCTGTTCCCGAGGAGGACGACATTGTAGGTGCCCTCGGGGATGTCCTTCACTCGCAGATGCAGCGGCGGGGCACCCTCTTCGGGCGTCTTGCGTTCGGCCATCACGCGGGGGCTCTGGATGACGACCCCGCCGGACCACTTCTTCATGGCGTCCTTGTCCGTACTCCAGATATTCCAGGCCGTCTCCGAGAACTTGTCCTTGTTGCAGGCGTCCAGGTTGACGACGCAGGTCTCGGCCTCGAAGGAGAGCTGGGCGAGGACCGGCAGGCAGAAGGTGAAGCAGAGGGAGGACCAGAATAGGCGCATCGTGATGTCTCCGTTACACAGGCATGGGGTATTGCGAGGTAAGGCTAAAGGTAGTCGATGGGAGCTCTTGCGCCAACTCTGGCTTTGATTCGGCGGCGGCATCCCGTATCTTGGGCTCTGAGTGGTCGTGTCTGCGTTTGTTCGTGCCAAGGATGAGGTGTTGCCATGTTCTCCCGCTTCCCTTCTTTCGGTTGGGTGTCATTCGCCTGCCTGTTGGCTGTGGTTCCGAGCATTTCGCACGGAGCGTTGGAGTTGACGCGGGATGGCCAGACGACCTACCGCATCGTGCTTCCGGCAACCCCGAACGTTGGCGAGGAGCTGGCGGCCAAGGAGCTGTCCATCTACCTCCAGAAGGCCACGGGGGTGGAGTTTACTGTTGTGCAGGAGAACGAGTTGGCGGGACTCGCGCCCTGCCTGTATGTGGGACGCACCAAGTTCGCCGCCGCGCAGGGCATCGATGTCTCGGGTTTCGGCCGCGAGGAGTCGCTGCTCCGGACCGTACGCAAGAACGTGATCCTCACCGGCGGGCAGTTGCGGGGCGCGCTCCATGCGGTCTACGAATTCCTGGAGGAACAGGTTGGCTGCTACTGGTTGGATGCACGGACCGAGGTCGTGCCTAAGCTGGACGTATTGCGTATTCCGAGCCTGAACAGCCGCCGGGAGCCCGCCTTCTGGCACCGGCACATCTACACTGCCCAGCATCAGTGCTGGGGCAACGTGGGTGGGATGTTCCGGCTGCGCAGCAGGGCCAGTCATGGTGCCGCAGGCGGGGTGGCAGTCCCCCACTACGGCCCGCCGCGGGGCTGCCATACGTTCTTCAACTACAGCAAGGACTGGCCCGAGGGCCGGATGGACCTCTTCTCCATGAATGAGCAGGGCGATCGCGTGCGCCCATCCAGTGCCAGCGGGCCGGGGCACATGTGCGTGACCAACCCCGAGGTCGCCCAACGCGTGCTGGGCACGCTGCGCGAGTTCATCGTCCAGGATCGGGGCAAGGAACGCCCGAACGGGATCTTCCCCAGGGTCTATGACATCAGCCAGAACGACAACAACCGTTGGATCTGCTGCTGCCCAGACTGCAAGAAACTGGAGGAAGCCGAAGGCGGCGCCAGCGGCCCCCTGCTGCAGATGATCAACCAAGTGGCCGACGGCGTTCGGGACGACTACCCCGACGTTCTGGTGCAGACCTTCGCCTACACCTCCACCCAGAAGCCGCCCAAGACCATTCGCCCCCGCGAGAATGTACTGGTCCGGCTCTGCCACCTCGGCGCGGAATTCCGGGGCGAAGTGGGCGGCGAGTACTTCCGTCCCGCGCGCCACCGGGCCAATCGCACCTTCCGCGACTACCTGCGGCAATGGAGCCGAATTGCGCCGAACCTGGCGATCTGGGACTACTGGATCATGTATCGTGAAGAGTTCCCGAACCCCTACCACAACGTCTTCCTGCTCAAGGGCGACATCCAGCTCATGGCTCGCAACCATGTGCAGACCGTGTTCGTGGAGTGCGAGAAGCCGGAGGTCACGAGCTTCTTCGCGCTCAAGCGCTGGCTGGGCTATCAGCTCCTGGACAACCCGACGAGCGATGACGACAAGCTTATCGGGGTCTTCATGGACGGCTACTACGGTCCGGCCGCGCCCCAAATGCTCCGCTTCCTGAAGCAGGTCCACCGCCTGCAGATGAAGGGGGAGGACCGACTGTCCATCCAGAAGACCGGCGACCGAACCCATTGGACACCCACCTTCTTCATCGCGGCAGAACAGGCCTTCGACGAAGCGGAGGCCGCCTGCGAGGCCGGGAGTCTGGATCTGCTGCACGTGCGGCGCGAGCGCATTCCGCTCGATTCGGCCTTGTTCAACCTCTGGGAGAAGATGGCCGCCAAGCTGCCCAAAGGTAAGACACTGCCCTTCGACCGCAAGGTCGTCCTCGACCGCTACGAGGCGTACCGTCTGGAGCAGATGGTGTTCTACCGGCCCAAGAACCTGCTGCCCAAGGGCAAGCTGGAGCTGGCGGCGGAAGTCACCCGCTACCGGGAGCGCCCGTTGGTGCTGAAACGCAAGGCTCTGCCACCCCCCGAGGTCTCGGTACCTCGTGTCCCCTCGGCCAAAGGCGACCCCGAGGCCGTGGCCTGGGACAAGGGCGTGAAGCTGGACAAGTGGTACAGCAATCTTGGCGAGACCTCCGTGCGCAAGCTAAGCGGGGCGCTGGGCCACGATGGTGAGTTCCTCTACATCAAGCTGGCCGAGGCATGCGACCCCAAGGACTTGGTCTCCAGGGACGAGATCTGGACTGGCGACGACTGGGAGATCTTCCTCGCCCCCGCATTCGGCAAGGTCCCCTACCGCCAGATCGCCTGCAACCCCGCCGGCAAGTCAACCCCCTATCATTGGGAGCAACCAATCGGCAAGGGCAGCCCCAAGAAATGGACCGACAGCGGCGCCCGCATCGTCTCGCGCGTGGCCGAGGATGGTTGGTCTCTCCTTGTCGCGATTCCATTCGCCCAGGTTACCCCGAACGGCGTCAAGCCGGGCGATACCTTCTATGCGAACTTCTACCGAGCCAGCAACAACATCAAGGAGGTCTACGCCTGGAGTCCCAACTTCGGCCGCAGCTTCCATGTGCTCGACCGGCTCGGCAGCATGACCCTTGAGTAACCCCGCGGAGGACGAGACACGATGAGAGTTCTCTTGCTCGTGCTAACCTGCACGGCCGTCGCCACGGCAGTCCCCGCGCTCGGGCCCGCGCGACTGAACACCGATCTGAACCGCCTGCATGCCTTCTCCCGTCAGCTCCGGGCGATGGAAGCCGAGATGTTGGCGCTCAGCAAGCAGACGGGCGTGAGGAAGCGAGGGTATTACACGGCTGATGAGAACGACGCGATCGAGTCGTTGCTCTTCCGCTATCTGGTCTGCCGCGACGGGCTCTGGGAGATGGTTGCCTCCTACCGCGAAGCCCCGGCCAAGCCCACCGACGACGACCAGCGCGCGCGTGCCTTCGTACTCGGTCTGAATGCAGCTCTGAAGCTCATGCACTCCTCCTCCCTCATGGTCCTCACCTACCTCGACGATTCGGCGGTGATCGATAAGCTGAACGAAGCCCACCTACGCTACGATATCCCGCGCGGCGCCTACGACCTCATGCTCAGAAACTGTACGGACAGAGACAACTTGCGGGATATTGAGGGAGCCTGGCAGCTCTTCGTCGTCGAAGCCGGCAACCCGGCGACGGCGCTGTATCGGGTCTCGATGGCCGAGCCCGGCTACCGGGAGCTCATTGCCGAGAACTACCGGTTTCGGGAGTCTTCCCAGGCCCAGGTGGCAGCGGTCCTCAAGGGCAAGTCCATTGTGCTCCCCGAGGTGACGAACTGGATGCGCCACAACCAGCTGTCCGGCGTGGCTCGGAGCACATGGCAGCGGGCGGGCGACAAGCTGTACGATGCCAAGGGTGTTCTGTTCAAGAACGTGGGACGTATCCGCAGGCCTCTCGCGGGCGAAGCAGCGCTGAGCAAGCGCCAGATCCGGGCCGTCCGCAAGGCCCTGCAGCCAGGGGATATCCTGCTTACCTATAGCTCCGGGTACATGTCCAATATCTTCCTTCCCGGGAAGTTCAAGCACGGCATCGTGTACGTCGGCACTCCCGAACAGCGTCGCCAAATGGGTCTCGACATGGCCGCCTTCGCGGGATTGCCCAAAGCGAAACAGGACTACCTCGGCAAGGAACTGGCCCGAAGCGAACTGGCCACTGGCGAGCCCGCGGAGCTCGTCGAGAGCATTGCCCAAGGCGTCATCCATAGCTCCCTGGACCGGATTCTCGGTGGCCATGTCTACCGCATGGTCGTGCTCCGGCCCCGCCTGGATGCCGCTGAGCGCACGGCGGCTCTGGCCAAGGTCTATGGCCTTCTCGGCGGCGACTACGACTTCGACTTCGACTTCGACGACGCCAGCTACATCTGCTGCACGGAGGTCATCTACCGCGCGTTCCATGGCAAGGGCGGCATTGCCTTCCCTCTCACCAAACGCATGGGCATCCCCACCCTCAGCGCCGACGACATCATCGCCTATGCCCAAGGTCAGGGCGTCGCTTGCCTCGATCCCGTTCTCTTCGTCGATACCGTGGGACGGCGGCGCAAGAAGGCCGAAGTCCTCCACCAGCAGGACGCCAAGGAACGCCTCGTCGCCGTCATGGCCGGCGAATGAGGCGGCAAGACAGTTGTCGCCCTCTTGCGTATCACCCCTCTGGCGCGTCGCCCCAGTCTGGACAGGCAAGGGTCTCGCCGTCGCGCAGGGCAGACTTGTGCCCCATGACCCCCATGACCATGTAGCGGGCAGCCTCCCAGGCGTTGATGACGGGGGAACGGCCGCTGGCGATGGCGTCGCAGAACTCGTGCACGAGGTAGGGATGGGAGCCGCCGTGTCCGCCGGGGTGGAAGTCGCGGTTCTGGATCTCGTCCTCGCTCAGATCGCGGTACACGGCCCGCTTGAAGGCCTCGGTCACTTCAGGAGGGAAGGGCTCGAACATCTCGCTCTTCTCGACCTTGCGGCCGGTGGGCTTGGGCAGGTTGTCGTAGTCGATGTGGGCGAGATCGGCCGGGCGATTGGCCTCGAACCAGCGGTTTTCCGAGAAACTGCCGGTGGTGCCCATGATACGGAAGGTCTCGCTGTCGCCCCCAAGGATGCCGGCCGCTTCGCGGGTCTCGGCGATGCGCACGGTGGAACCGTTGCTCATGCGGAAGAGGGCAAACTCATTGGTGAAGGCGTAGCTCTTGAAGTAGGGATCGTTGGTTCGGTTGCGCCAACCATAGCCGGTGACTTCCAGAGCATGGGCCTTCATCACGCAGACCGGCCCGCTGGTGGAGTGGGTGGGGTAGTGCATGGGGCCGCTGAGGATGCCTTTGTCGCGGTACGTGGCAGCGGCCTGACTCCACTCCTGACCCGCCTTGCCGATACTGCGGTGATGGCTGACCGAGCGGAGGTTGCAGCCTGCATCCACATCGTGCAGGTACTCGCCCTCGGCGTACACAAAGTCGCCAAACTTGCCCTGCGCGGCCATGCGACGGCAGAACTGGGCCTCGGGTCGGTAGTAGGTGGTTTCGCCAAGCATGTAGTGCTTGCCAGTCTGCCGACAGGTATCGGTGATCCTGTCGCACCAGTCCAGGATCTCGTCGCCATCGGGGACACAGCTGATGGGAACCGCACTGTAGACGTGCATGCCGGCCTTCATGGCCTGGACGCATTGCGGCGCATGCAGCCACGGCTGGGTGATGACGACCAGGGCATCCAACCCGGCCTGGCAGATGTCATCCAGCGAGAGGTAGATGTCCTTCTCCGCCAGTTTGTCCCCATAGAAGGGATCTTCCGAGAACGTGCGGATGCGTTCCGGCTCCAGATCGCAGAGCGCGATTCGGTCTACGGCGGGGTGCGCCTTGAACAGAGGGGCGAACGCTGCGCCAAACTTGCCGAGTCCAACCAAGCCAATGCTGATGCCCATGCCATCGGTCTCCACGCTGGTCCGCCGGAATTGGCGGTGGGCATTATGTACCATGCGGAAGAGACGGGGGCAAGCCATGCAATGAGGGGATGGACGAAATGGAATGGGCAGAGCGGACGATGGC
>JABGQJ010000085.1:0-9220 GCA_018648945.1 Victivallales bacterium | reverse complement strand
CCTTGGGGCTCCGCTCCTCCTCGACGGGTACGGGCTCCGTGCGTAGCGAGCGGCAATAGGGACACGCGTGCGCTTCGAACCAGTCCCGCAAGCCCGCCTTGCCAGCCGCCCGGTTCTTGGGCCTGCGCATGACAAAAGGGAATACCTTCCGGCAGTCTGATGCCAGGCAGCGCCAGGCCTCGCCCACCGGGTTGCCGCACTCGGAGCAGAAACAGGCACGAATCTGCTTCACTCTGGCCACTTCCACCCTGCCGCACTCCTGACACATCACCTTGAGCTCGGCCCCGGTAGCTTCCTCGCTCTGCGGCGCGATGGCCACGCGCAACCCATAGCCCACGAAGGCCATGCCGCCGAAAGCCACAAGCAGACAGGTTGCCCGAAACAGGAATTGGAACATAGAAACCCCCGAGAGCGCGCGTCCCAAACTTAGGGTTTGCCCATCGCGTAGAAGCCCCGGATCTCAGCCCCGCTCAGCGCGCGTTTGAAAACGAGCAGCTCGTCGATGCGGCCGCGGAAGTGGTAGCCTACGCGATTCTGCCATATCCCCGCGCCGCCCAGAATCAGGTAGCCCAGCGGGACTGCTTCCGGCGAGACGGCGGAACCACTGCCGGCCAGCTCCATTGGCTGGCCGTTGCAGTAGAGACGGTAGCTCTCCTTGGCGCGGTTGACGAGCGTGTAGCAGAGCCATTCGCCCACCTTGGCCTTGGGTCTGTCGTAGGCCACGCACGCCTGGCCGATGTCGATCTCCAGCTGGCCGCCCGCCCAGTACATGGTGTATTGGCTGGAACGCCCCCACTGACTCTTCGAGAAGACGCAGTCACCGTAGGCGAAGCGGTCGAAGTTGACCCACACGCAGATGGTGAAATCATCGTTGAGCGGCTCGAAGTCCACCGCCGTCGGCGTCAAGGCGATGACAAAGTCGTCGGCCCCGTCGAATTGGAGGGCCTTCTTGTGCCGCCCCCAACGGCCCGTGCTCCACTTGGGCCCAAGGATGACGCCATCGTAGTCCTTGGCGTCAAACCGCTCGGCATCGCAGCCTTCGGCCGAGTTGTAGAGGGCTGCCGCTGTCCCGCCGCCGTCAAGCTCGGTCTCGTAATCGGGAGACTCGAAGTTGTAATTCACAACGCAGTCGGCGTCGCGATTCCACTGGGCATTGCTGGCGAGCCAGCGGACATAGCGCGCCTTGTCCAAGGAGTTGGCGAGGGAGGGCCCCAGAATCCCCGCCAGCAGCCCGATGATGGCAACCACGACTAGAAGCTCGATCAGCGTGAACGCATGTTGGCGGTTCTTGGTGCTGTTTTGGCGATGGTCTGCGGACATATCCGGAACCCTGGGCTCAGTTGCTGTCGGCCTCCCCCGTGCAGGCGATTCGACATCCCCCGAACTCCGCCGTTGCCAGGCATTATACACTACTCACGGCCCCCGGGAAAGGGGAAGGGACAGCCAAACCATCGTCTAACGGAATCCAGGGCGCCGCCCGCCACCTTCACGCTCGGGAGCTCTGGCCCCGAAGGCTAGCGCCCCTGCCGAACGGTCTTGCCGGAGCCGCACTCGGGACAAGGGGGGGCTGAGCTGGCTCCAAACCGGGTCTTTACATCCAGCCCCGGCACGAACCCGAACTCATAGTCGCACTCCTGGCACTCGCAAGAAAAGCCAACCTGGCCGCCACATTCTTCGCACTCTGCCCGATGGATATCATACACAACCTGTTCGGCATGGTGAGCGCATTGGGTGCAGAAGGTATCAGACCGCAACACAGCTCGCCCAAACATGATGGCACCACAGAGAACGAGGATGGCCAGGAGGAAAGCGAGAGCCAAGCGCCCACTGCGGACCTTCCGCCGCTGCCGTTCCTCGGCGGAAACGACACGCCGCGGAGCGGGCTCCCAGCTCTGCGGTCCCTCGGTGGACTCGCTCTCCTCGACCACGTCCGATTCCTCGGCCGGCGTTGGGGAGGTGATGTAGCCGTATTTGCGGTTGCAGTGTCGCTGGTACCACGCGCTGTCCTCGATGCGGTCGAAAAGGCCCTGCACGAAATCGCTGTGGTAGAACCAACGCCGGCGGACCTGCTCGGAGATCAGATGGAAGTGCTCCCGCCCCTCCTCGTCCTCGCGGAGCCGGATGCTGTGTTCGCGCAAGAGCTGTCGGCGGCGTTCCTCCGTCGCCTGCTCCGCCGCATCCTGTTCGTCCTCGTCCAACGCCATGAAGGTGGGTTCGCAGAGCACGGTCGCATCGCGCGTGGCCACGTCCTGATGGAGCACAGCGCTGCAGCGCCGAATCAGGTAGGAGACCGTCAAGGGCATCTTGAGCAACACCAGCGTCTCCACCGCAGACGTGGTCCCCCCCAGCATCTCGGTCTCAAGCACCATGATGGGGAGTGTCCGCCCTTCGGGAAGGGCGCGAATCTGCTGGTAGATCTCGTATACCGTCAGTTCTGCGAACTGAAAGTGCATGAAGATCACATCCGGCGGACTCTTGCGCAGGTTCCGCATGAGTTCGCCCGGAGCTGGGCAGAACAGCACACTGCAACCGCGGCGCGTGTAGTATTCGCGCAAGCAGTCGTGTATTCGATTGGCGTCGTCATTGTCGCCGGCGACGAGCAACCGTTGCATGCAGAACTCCCGCACCTGGGAAGGGTGCCTGTGTGTCGTTCCCCACTACCATAGCGCCGTCTGTTGTTCTTGCACCCCGATCATTCTCCGGGTGGCGCCGCCGGTACTTTCCGTTGCTTCGCAAGCCACTGAATCGCCGCCTGTTCTACGATCTGGTGCCCGCCCTCGAAGATGGTCACTCTCGCCTTGCCGGAGCGACGCCGGAACAGGGGGGTGTGCCGCCCATAGGTGGCGTCGCGCAGTTCGGGGTCGCGCAGGTGGTCGGGCACGGTCTGCTTCTCAGTAAGGTGGGTGATGTCTTCGTCGGGGATGCGGTCCTCGGGATTGGCCACGACATTGAAGGCCCGGAGGGAGTGGCTGATCGGCACGGACCCCTTGTGCCCGTCGTGGATGCCTGCGTTGATATCCAGCGGCAGGCCTCGCGCCTTGGCCAGGTAGGTAAGCGGCGAGCGCAGGCGCAACTGTTCGTCCACGGCCGGCGAATCGCCGGGGGCGCCGCCACAGCTCTTCACAATGTGCTCCGCATAGCCACTTTTCTTGGCCTGGCACTCCCGGTGCCACGCCGCCAGATCGCTGATCGGCACCCAGGCCGAGACCGCTGCCCATAGGTCCGGGGTACGCCCGGCCATCAGCAATGCATAGTAGCCGCCCCCCGACGCGCCGACGAGATAGATCCGGTCGGGATCCACCGGGCGACTCTTCCTGGCAAACGCCACCGCGCTGACGATATCCCCCACCGCCAGTTCCGAGCCGGTTGCCTGCGGCGTCCAGTTCGGGCCGCGGAAGTTGGGATGGATGTAGGCCCAGCCCTGCTTGATGCACCAGACCTCGATCTGCGGGATGAACCGCTGCCGGTAGTCGCCGCTCCAGGTGTGCAGGCCCACCACCAAGGGAACGGCGTTCTCCGCGGGCGGGGAGTAGAACCGCGCGGGTTGCTGGCTGTCGTCCGCACTGCTTGGGTACGTGATGTCTTGGGTGGTGACCTTCTTCCTGACTTCCTCGACCACGAAGCGCACCTCTCGGATGGCCGGCTGCTTGTCCTTGGCCTTGGCCACGAAGGTCAGACGGATGTAGCGCGCTGGCTGGCCGACGGGTTGGCATGAGGGATCGGTGGGCGGAAGCGCGCCGATGGGCTGCCAGGTGGTGCCGTCCACGCTGATGTCGGCGGTGGTCTCTCGCGCCATGTAGCGCTCGCTGTAGTAGTCGATGGTGATGGCCGGGAGCTGGCGCGCCTCGCCAAGATCGATCTCCAGCTGCCAGCGAGCCGCCTTCGGGTCACCTGCCCAGTAGGTCTTGGGATTGCCGTCGAGAATCCGCTCGGGCGGAGCTGTGTTTCCCGGCCAACTCGGGCCTCCGGTCACCTTGGGTGCGGCCCCGGTGGCCGCCGCCATAAGCATTGCTGCCACGGTCATGATTCGCATCATCCTTCCTTTGTTCTCAACGGTTTTGGCTACCCGTCCGGCGTTGTGCGATGGGATGGGCTCCCTCACGTATTCCGTTTGAGCCATGCCAGTGTTTCCTCGGCGGCCTGCTGGGTAGGGGCGCCGCACTGGTAGTAGACCAACGCGGGGTCCAACTCGCGGTGATAGACGCGGATGTTGGTGGTGTTGCAGGGGAC
Source organism: Victivallales bacterium (assembly GCA_018648945.1). Next base: position 4,990 of record JABGQJ010000085.1, on the reverse strand, counting down.
ATAGACGGCCTTCCCGGCCGCCTGGATGCGCTTGAGCAAGTCCATCCACTCGATGAAAGGCTTGTTGCCGGCACCGGGTTGCCACTGGATGCACGTGATCTCGGGTACGGCGAGCACATCATCCAGGTGCACGAGCATCTCCGGCCCATCGTAGTGCATGATGCAACGCCCGAGGTGGGCGGCTTCCTCCTCAAGGGCCGGCAAGGCCCAGCGCCGGAAATGCTCCGGACCGATAAGAGCGGCGAAGTCGCACTGGATCGTGTTGGTGCGTTCCGGGTGGTAGACAGGGATGCGCCCGCAGGCCGCTGTCATGTTCCCCGCCTCGCGCACGGCCAGATCCACGGTCGCGTAGGTGGCTCGGACATCCGCCATGGCTTGGTCGATGAGTTCAGGGACATCCATCAGGTCCATGCACAGCCCCACGGCGCCGCGCATGGCCAGCAAGGCATCCATATTCCCATGTAGGTCCAAGTGGCTCACCAGCATCTTGCCGGCAAACGTCTCCGCCAGGACCGCGCAGAAGGCCAGTGTCTTTCGCCACCAGGGGTTGTCGGGATCCAGGACGATCGGCGAGTTCGCCAACCAGTCCTCGACGCAAGGCACGGCCCAGCTTGTACGCTCGACATCGCCAAACTCCAGCTCGCAGCCCAACCACACAGCGTACAAGTCCGGGCCGAAACTGGGCGAGTAACACGGGACCGCATCGCCTCCCCAGAAGACTGTTTCGGCTGCGGCCAGGGCCTGCTCAGCGACCGCGCGGTAGTCCCCGGAACGCCCGGCCATATAGGGCGGCCCAGCGACTCCCGCAACTCCATCTTTGGGCGACCGGATCGCGCACAGCGGCCGGTCGATGATCTCGTGCTCCCAGAACGCAAGCCAGTGCGCTTCGGCGTCTGCGAGGTCGGGTTTCAAAGCCAGTTCGATTCGGTCCGTCTGGTTTGCGCCCATTTGGCTATGCCTTCCTGATGTCGTGCAGCTCACGCGAGCTACTTCTCAACCGGTGCTTCCGCACGTCGAGACCCTTGGCCACCGGCAATGGTGACGCGCCCGACGCGCAACGAGTTCCGCTCGGTCCACACGGCCAACCTACCACGTGCCAGCGGTTCCGTCAGCTTCTGGTCGAGCACGGTGACTCCCTCGAAGCGCACCCGCACCCGATTCGCTTCCACCCACGCCCCCACTTCGTACCAATTGTGGTGCAAGGTATGTCCCGATGGCATGCCCACGCCCTCTGCCTGCGCGATCCGCTGGCCGTCCCGCCACAGCTCGATGCCCCGGTCGCGATGGTTCATCACCCGGATGGACAGCCCATGGCCCAAATCCTGCCCATTCCCGCCCAGTTGGAGATTGAGGTCGCGACCACGTTCGTATTCCTGCCCATAGCCGCCGCGGGCACCGAGGGAGAGAACGGCATTCACGCCATAGGGGGGACTCAGCTCATGGTCGTACCAGAGCGCGCTGCGCCGGGCCGTCTCCGTGCCAACCCAGTGCCATTCGGGATCGCAGCTCCAGCGCGAGAGGGGAATCCAGTCGCCTCCGCTTGGCGTCCATTCGGTCAGCCGCCCCGAGAACACGTAGTCGCGCCAACCCGGGACGACTGCCGCCAGCCACTGCTGCGGCGCTTCGGGGAGCGAGACGACCGCAGGCTCGAGGCTGGCCCCGAGTCGCAGTCCGGGCCCGCTGTCGCAGCGCAGGATCGCGTCCTGGTAGTTCGGCAGAACCAGCTCGACTGCCCGCTCGTACTTCGCCGAGGTCCGGGTCAGCCAGGGCATGGCATACACCGTATGGCACTCGATGCCATGTTGGCCGAGCCCGCCCCAAGCGACCGGGCTGCCGTCCTCTCCCAGGGCCCGATCCGTTCCGGTCGACAGCTCGGCAACCGGGCAGACTGCCACGTCGTCCAGATAGGCTTCGCCCTCGGTCACACCCACCCCAAACTGCCCGGCCAGGGCCGCGGCCTGGTCGGTGTCGAGCCGCAGTTTGCACTGCCCGTCCACGAATCCGTACCAGACATTGCCGCGCCCGAACAGGCTCAACTTCCGCCAGCTTGCCCCGCTTTTCGGCGGCAGGGGCGTGGCCAACAGGATCTTCCCGGCCCGCTGGAGGCGCAGTTCGTTCTTGGCGGACCCCCAGACCAGCTCGATGGGTTCCCCCAACTCCGTACTGGCATTCAGCGAGACCGTCCCGTTGTCCGTGCGCACCGTAGCGGCCAACCGGTAGCCGGTCCATTCGGCGTTGCCGCCCGTCATCCTCGCAGGAGCCTTGGCGTGAGCGGCAAAGGCGATCCGTTTGCGGCTGCGATCTTCGCCCGTGCAACGGATATCCCCCGTGCTCGCCCAACCGCCGCCGAGTGGGCCCCGGGCGCGCATGAAATCATCGCCAAACCACGCGCCGTCCCGGTTCGGTCGGGTCCCCGCCAAGCCGGGGTGCAGAGGTGGATTGGCCTTTCCCGCGACTTGCCTCAACAGGTTGTTCAGAATGGGCAGGAACTGGCGGCCTTTCCACATGGTGTGGAAGCTCAGCGGCAAGGCGAGGAAGTGTACCTTCCCCTTGTCCAGCGAGCGCTCGAAGAATGCCGGGCCAGCATCTCGACCATAGCGGGTGAGTTGCCCGTGCGACGTCCAGCCCTCGCCAGGCTTGCCCCGGAAGCGCATGATGGGAACCATCTGGTGCATCCTGATCACCGTGCCCGGCGCTATGCCGGCAAACAGCGACGAGTCGTCGGTCTTCAGCTTGTTGTCGCCAGTCTGAGCCCGAAGCCCCCAGCGAATCTGGTACGGCAACAATGTCTGGCTGCGCCGCCAACGTGACGGCACTCGCCCGGTGTGATTCTCCCAGATCAGAATGCCACCCGCCCGGACAAAGGCATCGAGAACGGCGAAGCACCGCTCGGTGTCCACTTCCTTCAGCTCACTCAGGCAGAGCACGTCATAGCTCTTCAGACGTTCGACGTCCACCAGATCATAGTCGTTCACCTTTCCCCAAGGCAAACCGAGCTGGATCAACGCCGCCTCGAAGCCACCCCGATAGCACCCCCCGATGCCGAACCGGAACGGCCGAGGCCGGGCAACCAGCCCTGGCGGGTCAATGGGCTGGACCGCCGCGACCGCCGAGGAGTGCCCCCCGTCGCCAAGTCTGCCGAAAGGGTGCGCCTTGGGGTCGCTGGTGATCAGGATCTGGTCCAGCGCCAGACCGTCCTCGCGCGGATGCAGCTTCAGCTCGTGCCGCCCTGCCCCCAACGCCGCCTGGAAGCCACGAACCCAATGCCAGCTGTGGTAGGTCCCATCGTTGCCCACCAGTCGGGGTTGCCCATCGTCAAAGCTGGTCGCGATGGAATTGCCGCAGCCATCGTGCCACGACGCGCGCAGCCAAAGGGTGACCGTGGCCGGCCTGGACAGGCTGAACGCGTAGCTCGCCGGCGCATAGTCCCTGCCTGCTTGCAGAACCCCGTCCCGCACGAGGAGGCCCTCGGCGTCTCCCAGCTCCGCCCATTCCGGCAGCGCCTGTGGGCGCCCCGCCGCCAGCAGGACGGTCACCGAGTTCTCGGTGGGCAACGCCGGTGCCATGGCCTCCGACGCAGCTACCGTTGCTGGCTGCCGCATCGCCACGCCAGTACCGACGCCAAGCAGGATAAGCAGAGCCTGCGCGGGCAACCACCAGCGCCGTCCCCGCCGATGTCCCACAAGAGCCAGCAGGCTGCCCACGACAAACCCCGGACCGCGCACGAACAGTGGCGTGGTCGCCACCAGCAGGAACACCGCCCAACAGGCCAGTCCCGCCGCGCGCTGGCGTAGCAACCGGGAACGTATTCCGCGCAAGCCGCCGATCAGGAGGCCTGCGGCAAGTAGCAGCGCCAGTGGCAGGCCAGCTTCCACGGCCAGCACCAGATAGCCGCATTGCCGCCCCGGCTCCACGCGAGTCTCCAAGGGCCGGGGCAGTGTGCCCCGGCAGTCGCCCGAGCTGACCACCGCCTGGTAGCGGCCGAAACCATGCCCGGCCAGTGGACGCTGCCTGATGGCACGACCACTGGCGATCACCTCCTGAACCCAGCGTCGCGCGGTCCCGTCCGGATCGCGCAACCGCGCGAAGTCAGCCATCTCGGCCCAACGCAGCGCCACCACGGCGCAAAGCACAGCCAGCAGTATCCACCCCGTCAGGCGGCACCGCCGACGAAGCGGGGCATAGGCGAGCAACGGCCCCAGCAGTAGCCCCACGACAAGAGCCGACTGGGGCAGGGCCACCGCCATCACCGCCAGTCCGACGAGGCCCAGGGCCAGCGGCCGGTACCGCGCCCGCCGGTTTGGCACCAGCAGGCGGAATCCGAGAGGCAGCAGCGCCGCACCGATGGTGGCGAGCAGAACCCGACTTCCCAGCATGCCCCCGATCTCGACCGGCGCAACTCCTGTCAGCCTCTGTCCCACCGCCAGTAGGGCGTTCGCGCCTAGGCCGAGAATCAGTCCCTTGGCCAGCAACCGGGACAGAGACGGGACCAGCCAGATCACCAGAATCGGCACGCACAGTTGGATCGCCAACTGCCCCCACTCCACCACCCCGCGAGGCAGCGAATCGGCACCGCCGATCCCGAGTCCTGCCGTCGCCAACACCAGTGCCACCACCCAGGGCATGGGCACCAACGTGCTCTGGCGCTGGCGCCACGCGTGGACCAGCGAGCAACCCAACAGACTCAACCATGCCAGCTCCGCCGGATGGAGCGGCACTCCCGGCAGGAGGCGGGTTGTCGTCGCCAACAGCCCAGCCAGCAGCGCCAAGCCAACGACCAGGCGGCTGGGAGGCACCAGGGCTCTTGCAGGTATCGGTTCGGAACAGATGTCGGGGTCGCTCACGCTGCGTTCTTTCGTGATGGAAACGCGCGTACCGTACCGCCTCACCGGCAATCTGTCGCACCGTTCACGCATCGGGCGGTGATGCCTTAGTCACGGGTGGGGGCCGGAAGCGGGGCCAGCCCCGCACCCCGCCGGGGAGACTCGTC
>JABGQJ010000849.1 GCA_018648945.1 Victivallales bacterium | reverse complement strand
CTTAAGGAGGGTTGCCATATGGTGCCACATCCGGCTTTGAGAGTGCCGCTCTGGGCCATTCCGACGACCACCCTTCCCGTGGGAGAGCGTGGCCGTGTCGGACACTTTCGTGCTTGGAGATCACTCGATACAACGATCCCACGCACGGATCGCCAACGTACAAGATCCCTCTGCGAGGGCTTGCGAGGGCTCAGAACCACGGATCTGGGCGAGGGGCTATCTCTTGATGGACGGCCGCTTCTGTGTCGCCATGGTGTCGGCGTGGCCGGAGACGCCAATCTCCCGGATCTGGCGGATGCAGGCGGCTCGGTCGGAACGGAAGATGAAGCCGAAGAGCTTTGCCATGATGTTGTTGTACTTGCGGCAGGTCATGGGGTCGGGGAACTCGCCACAGTCTGCGCAGGTGCCCAACTCCTGTTCCATGCAGCAGGATCTGACCTTGCACCAGCTGGCTCGGGCGTTCTCGTGGCACCCGGGGCAGCGTCCCTTCAGATAGGCTTTGCACGCGCCGCAGTACAGGCCGCAGTGTGCCACCAGGTTGGGGTCTGACACGATCTCTTTCATCTTTGAACTCCTGTCTGCTGGGTGCGCAGGGGGTTCTCCCGTGAGAACGGCTGTGCGGAGGGGGCGTTCTCGATGGGAATCCAGGAGCAGTAGGGGGTGCCCGTTTCCCCGGCGCTACCGAAATCCACCAGGCGGACGGGCTTGCCGTCCGTGGCCGGGAATTCCAGCAGCAGGAGGGGAGGCAACCATTCGTCCCACTTGCCCGGTCGCGGCTCCAGATCTGCCGCGTCGATGGCGGGAATGGCAAGCATGCAGCGAGTGGGGTCCCAGCTCTGGATATCGCGGACCTGCACTGTCTCGGTGGTCCGGTCCAGGTTGTACCGGTGGTCGTAGGCCAGCAGGAGCGGTCCGCAGTAGACGGATGCGAGCCCTGCGCACTCCTTCTCTCCGCGCCAAATCCGGCATGACATATCGAGAGCCATGGAGATTCGGTCTCCTGGGTGCCACTCGCGCGTGATTTTCAGGTAGGTGCCGGGGATCACACCGGCGAGTGGCTTCCCATTCACGGCCACGCTGATCCTCTTTGACCAATGGGGGATGCGCAGCTTCAGGGCAAAGCTGGCGGGCCGGGATGGGGTCACGACGATGTCGATCTGGCCAGCCAAGGGGTAGTCCGTGTCCTGGGCAAGGGCCACCGTCAGGTCGGGCCCGACCTGCGCTTCCAGAACGCCTGGGCCGTAGTAGTTCAGGAGCAGACCGTCCTGGTCCTGCAGAAGTGCCCAATCGCTCAGCATGCCGAAGCCGCGTGGCGTGTTCACACTACAGCAGTTCAGCTCCGGCGTGCCCTCGCGGGCCTGGAAGACAATGGCGTGGGCGCTGGCGCGGCGCACGCCGTTCATGGGGGTGTCGTAGGTGGCCCAGCGGCCTGTGGAAGAATGCATGCCCACAACCGAGTTGAACAGGCTGAGCTCCAACTCGTCGGCGACCAGCGAGTTCCCGGTGAGCTTCAGCATTTCCACGCTCAGCGCCATCCAGGCGATGGTGCAACACGACTCGATGGGGGCCAGGTGGTAGGGGTTTCCGGTGGCCTTCTCTCCCGAGGAGAAGCCGCCATTGTTGTGGCGGTCCAGCTTCGCGATGCTCCACCAGATCTGCTCGAAGGCCTGCCGGTATCGGTCTTCGCCGGTGGTCCAGTGGAGTTCCGCCAGGGCCATGATGGGGTGCAGGCTCTCCCACCGCGGCTTTGGGGTCTGGAAGAACTCACGCCCCTGCAAGGCCTGCTCGAGATAGTCTCCCGCGAGGGGCTTCCCGTCCGCTGCCGCCCCGAACTCGTCCACGATCTGCAAGGCGAGGTCGAGATAGCGTTCCTCCCACGTCCTTCGGTGGAGCATGCACAGCGCGTGTGCGGGGGCCAGATTCATCTCGGTCGAGCCGGTATCCACGAGCCGTGTGGATGCTGGACCGAGGTATATACGGCAGAGCAGGTCGGCGATGCGGCTTGCGCAGGCCAACGCGTCCTCGTCCCCGGTCTCCTCGTGCCAGAGCATGAGGCCGAGCATCACGTGGTAGTGTCCCCAGGTGTCCCATGTGCGCTCCCCCGCGGAGTCCGCGTTGGTCAGGCGGCATCCCTGCGGCCAAGGGCCAAGATAGCCATCGGCATCCTGGAAGCCGATCAGGATGCGGACGAATTGCTCCAGCCAGCTCCGCAATCTCGCATCGCCGGTCACCCGCAGTATCTGAACTGCACCGGTCAGGTACTTGCCCGCGAATTCTCCGGCCCATGGCACCATCTGGCGCAGGGGGGAGGCGTCGCGGTCGCGGAACATCTCGAGCATGCCGGGGTTGGCCTTGGGGGCCACCAGCAACCACTGATCCGTCACCTTGCGCAGATAGTCCCCGAGGAATCCCTCGATCTGCATACTGGTCTTCGCGATGCGCTGACAGACTGGTTCTTTCATGGGGACGCCTGTGGTGTTGGGGGGGGAATCACCCGAGCCGTTCGTAGCGGAGGAAGCGGAAGTCGGGGGCGGTGGGGATCTCAAACTGCACCTTGCCGACGGCGTCGGCTTGGGCATGCCAGGTCTGCTTGGTGCGGAGATCGGTGCAGGCGAGGGTGGCTCCGGCGACATGGTGCAGGGAGAGGGCGCACGAGGGCTCGGGATTGCCGATCTCGCGGAAGATGGTGAGGTAGCCAGCGTCACTTCCGGGAAGGATGCATTGGAAGCCGGTCCAGCTCCGGTTGTCGGGCTTGCTGCCGATGGGATGCACGGTGCCGCCGTAGATGGCTTCCCGGTGCTGTTTGTAGACCGCGAGTAGGTCGCGGACTTCCGTGCGGGCGGCCGCGCTGTAGTGGCGCGTTTCCTGGAAGAACAGCGGGGTGGCCATGAGGGTGATGGCCACGCAGTAGGCGTGGGAATGGGCCGGGCCATCGCTGTGGGCGGGATCGACCCGGTCGATGTTCTGCACCGAGGCCTGGAAGCGGTTGGCCGTGAGGTAGCGGGAGACCTGCCAGATGTCGCGCAGGACGGTATGGGGCTTGTAGACGACCCATTCTGGACAGCAATCCTTGCGGTTCTCCAGGTAGATGGTGCCGTATTCACGACCGAGATAGTAGCCAAAGCGGGCTTGGTTCTCGGTGACATCCCAGTTCACCCGCACGCGATGCCCGGTATAGAGCACAAAGGCGCGGATCTTCCGGATGAGTTCCTGCACCTGGGCATGATTGCGGAAGTGGACGAAGTCGAGCTTGTACTGCAGG
>JABGQJ010000848.1 GCA_018648945.1 Victivallales bacterium | reverse complement strand
CCTGGTTTGCCGTCCTTGAAAACCACAAGAGTGGGGATGTTCCTGATGTTGAATCTTTGTGCCACTTTGGGGGCCGTATCAACGTCAATTTTAGCGACCTTGGCCCTTCCTTGGACCTGTCCAGCGACGTCCTCGACAATGGGCCCCTGTATCTTGCATGGCCCACACCAAGTTGCCCAGAAATCTACTAGAACGATACCATCTTGAATCTCTGCATCAAAATTGGATTCGTCAAGCACCACAACTGAGGTCGGAGATGATGGCCCGCTTGCGCTCTGCTCGTCGACCTGTTGCCTTGAGCACCCGACCGCCAGTATCGCAATGAGTGTTCCTACCACGGTAATCAATGACTTCATGTCTTCTCCTGTCGAACAACATTATTCTGTTCAAATCCACTTTTTGGGGAGGGTCTGGCGGTGAGAGCCGGTTCTTCGACCGTCTGGGCGGCCTGCCGAGCTCGCCCTCGAGAGTAGAATAGCGGCAGAACGGCTACTTCGCTACAAAACTCCAGAATTCTGGGTTGGTCTATCCTTCGGCTCTCAACTACTGGCCATTGGCGCATCCTCGCGCCTCGGTGTGGGTGTCCCCCATTCTGACACATACGCCGCTCTTGGCCGCCCGGTTCCTGCGAATATCCTCGCCCGTTCTCGATGCCAGCTCTCACAGGCGCTGGCACACGGGCAGTTCGCGCACTCCCAGCTGCCGGTCTGGGGCAGGAAGCACTCGTTGGTGACGATGCGTTCGAGAACACGGACGAGTTCGCCCAGGCGGACAAAGTCATCGGGGGCGCGCGTGGCATGGTGCCGTTCGCAGGCGGGAACCCTGGTTTTGGTCACCACATCGAAGCGGAACTGGCTGCCGGTGTGCCGCAAATGCTGCTCGGCCCAGAGATAGCACGTGGCTTGCAGGTCGGTGGCGGCCTTGCCCTTGGGCCAGCGTCGGGCGCTGGTCTTCCAGTCGACGATGGTGCGGATGCCGCCCCTTCGCACGACGAGGTCGTATTCGCCGATGAGAGGCTTGTCCAGGCGAGTGCCAGAGGCATCGACCAACGGCACCGAGAAGGGCATGCTGACCGCTTCGATCTCCTCCTCCGGGTCGAGCGATGCCAGGTACGTTGCCAGCATCCGCTGCCCCTGCGCGATGAGGATGTCTACCGTCCCGCCTTCTCCGAACCGAACCGGAGGGCCTTCCCTCCGGCAGTTCTCGGTCAGCAGGTCGGCGAACACTTCCTGGCAGTCGGAGACGGTGACCTCCTGCCCATGCAGCCGACGGGTGGCGTGGAACGCCAGGGCGCTGTGGAAGGCGCTGCCGAAGACCAGCGACACGGGGGTGAACCGTGGCCCCACCCGGTAGATGTAGCGAAACGCCCATGCGAGGGAGCAGTAGTTGACCAGCGCGTTGATCCGGCTGAAGGACCAGTGGGGGCGCTTGCGCAGTTCGGCAAGCGGCGGGGGGGCAGGGACGGCCGGAGTGACCGTCCCCAACGTAGCGAAGAGCGGCATATTCATGCCGCCTGTCCCCGTTGCCGGGGTGCGGATGCGCCGCCGAGGGAGTCGATCAGGCGGGAGGCCTGGTCGCGGGTGAGCCGGGCGGTGCTGTCGGCCCCGAACTGGGTCGCGGCGAGCTGGTCGAGCTCTTCGACGGTCATGCCCTTGCGGACGGCGATGTCGCGCAGGTAGGCGAGTTGCTTGGCGGATGCGGGTTGGGCCTTGCGCTGGGGCGCCGGGCGGAAGTCCTGGCCGCCAGTGGGTGCGCCCTGGAAGCCGGCCGGGCGAGGTCCGCTGGTCAGTTCGGCCTCGACGCTGCCCCGGACGAGATCGAAGGTGTCATGGATTCGCCGGTCCAGCTCCTCGGGGGCGAGACCCTCGGGGATCTCGACCTCCACCGACGCGTGGTAGCTTTGCGAGCTGAAGTCCATGCCCTCGACGGGCAGTTTCTTGCCAAAGGATGCGGTGAGCTTGAGCATGGGATGGTTCTCCCTGGTGTGTGTGGTTGTGAGAAACAGAACGGGACGGGGCAATGCGCCCCGTCCCGTTCGTGTAGATCTGTGGTTGTGCGGACTAGGCGGCGATGGTCTCTTGGAGACGCTGGATGAGCGCCAGGCTCTTCTCCATCTCCTTCTCGCGCGAGCCGATCTGCTTTTCGCGATCGCGGTAGTGGGTCTTGACCGCACGGATCTGCTTCTTGAGCTCGCGGACGCTGGCGTTGGCCTGCTTGATCGACTCCTGGCTCTCGGCGACAAGCTCTTCCAGTCGGGCGACCGGGTCTTGCGCCTCGACCAGTTCCAGGTTGCGGCCCGGAACGGTTGTGGGGGAAGTGGCAGCGCCAGGCTGCTTGGATTTGGGAGTGGTAGTTTCGGGGTCGGGCACGGGGTTGTCCTCCTGAGGAGTGGGTTGATCGGGACTTTGCGTCGTCGGTTCGGGTTGGGCGTCTGCCGCTTCCTTTGGTGCGGGCGATGGGTCTGGCTTGAGGGGCATGAGCAAATGCAACGCCCCCTTGCCGTTGTCGAACGCAAGCGGCGTATAGCCGTCGCGGATCCGCATGGTCAGGAAGCCGTGCCCTAGCGCTTCCGCCAGCATCTTGCCGTTGGCAGCAACGTCGATGTCTTCGCCTTCCAGGCGGCACTCGGGCAGGACAACGGCCGTCTTGCCGTCTTCCTCCTCGCTGATCCTGATGGTCACCCCATCTGCGCGGGCAGTGAAGGACAGACCGTATTGCTGGTGCTCGTTCAGGAACGGTAGCAGAGGCTTGATCACCTCCAGGTCGGTAGAACCAAAGTGGAGTGTGGTCGCGAAGCCGCCCATGTCCGGAACGACCTGCTCGTAGTTGGGGAACGTGCCCTCGGGGCAACGGCAGGAGTAGGTCAGTTCGTCGGTGGCGAGCACCAGTGTCTGGATCTCGTTCTTCTCGTGCAGGCCGATCCTGCCCTGCGCCGACTCGGGGAAGTGCTTGAGGAGCACCTTGTTGAGCGGCAGGATCGCGTTGGTGGCGAAGGGAAACGCCGCTAAGGGATGCCGCGTCAAACGATGCCCATCTGTACCTACCAAGACCTGCTTCTCCTGGTCGGCAAAGACCGCATGCAGGACAAGCCTCCCGGGATCGGAGTGCGCGGCAAACGCCGCTTGCCGATACGCCCCCAGGAATGCTCCGAGATCGTACTCGGCAAGCTCTGCGGGCACAGCGACCTGCGGGAACTCCTCGACTGGCATGGTGGCAATCGTTCGCGACACCGGCTGGCCATTGGCGTCCATCGTGCAGGTCACGCTGTCCTC
>JABGQJ010000847.1 GCA_018648945.1 Victivallales bacterium | reverse complement strand
CTACTTCCTCCGGACGCTGCATCACAATCCCCTGTTTGCCGAGCTTGCGGATGATGAAGTCAGAGGTGAACGCCCAGCGTATCTCATGCGCCGGGTAGCGTTTCCGGGCCTTCTCGTCGATGTAGTCGAAGACCTGTCGGGCCTTCGCGACTGACGTGCCGAAGGCCGCAAGCACAATCGCGGGCCGGCCCCGATCGTCCGGCTCGGAAATGGTCCGGCAACCGGCGCTGACAGTGGCCAAGGCAATGGCTCCTGCGTTCATCATGCTCTTCATCCTTCGCCTACATCCACTGCCTTGCACCGCTTGGTTCCTCTCACCTTTCTGCATCGTTCTTTCCTCCATGCTTTCGCGTGTCCTCTGCGGGTCGGGCACTGCCGGCGGTCTCGCCGACCTGGCCCCGGAAGCTCTGCGCGAGCTTGTCGTAGAGTGATCTGTGCTCTGCCAGTAAGGCGGCACTGGTGTCGAGCGTCTGGTCCAAGCCGGATGGAGAGCCATCACGGCTGCGCTCCAACCCATCCAAGTCCAGGACCGTGATCGTGGGAGCGAGCGCATCCACCTCCGGATCAATGTTCCGGGGCACGCACAGGTCCATGAGCAGGACGTCGTGCGCCCGGCTCAGGAGTGCCCCCTGCCGACGGTCGAGCACATAACCGGTACTCGCCGTCGCGCAGATGATGACGTGGGCTTCCGGCACGTGCTTTGCGACCTGTTCAAGCTTGGCGACCTCAACCTGTTCCTTCCAGACATCCCGGACTGTTGGGCGTCTGTTGTGATAGAGCCAGGTGCAATGGCACCCCAGGCGCACGAGACGCTCGATACAGCCCTTGCCGACCGTGCCTGACCCAAGGACCAGAATGCTGCTACCAGTCAGATTGGGGACACGGGCCACGAGTTCGCCGATGCAGACGTCCTCGACCTCGCTTCCTCGCAGGAGGTGCTCGCATGCCACCCGGATGTGTTTGGCGATGTGACTGGCCGAAGCCACCCACTCCTGCATCATGCCGCCGGCCCAACCACGCGCCAGGGCGACGCGCAACGCCGATTTCGTCTGTGCCATGATGTGGTTCTCTCCCGGCGTCTGTGAGAGCAGCCCTGCGCAGGTGCGCGCCACATGGGCAAAGGCCTCCATGCCCGCCAAGCGATAGTGTTGGTCGGTGGTCAGCCCCTCGAACCCCATCACCCGCTCCAAGAGCAGGTCCGTGGCTGAATCCCGAGTGACAACCGCGAGCAGTTCGACACGGTTGCAGGTGTTGAGCAGTATGTACTCATGGACTCCCCAGACCTGCATGAGCATCGACCCGACCCGTTCCATGCTGGCCTCGTCGAGATGGTATCGCGACCGGTCTTCGAGCGAGAGGAAACGATGGCTTGTCCCGATCACGAAGAGATCCGCCGCCCCAAGCATCTCGATGTGGCGTACGAGCCCATCCCGGATCAAACGGGACCGTCGGCATGCTCCCCCTTCGCTGGATATGGAGACGGTCAGGCCATCTTGCCGGAGGGTGGCGGGGGCGAGGAAGTCGCCGCTCACCCGGCCCTTGTCCACGGAACAGCAGAGGATGCCGTGCTCGCGGCAACGGGCAGCGATACGCTCGTTCACCGCTCGGTCATCGGTGGTGGCGAACACCACCCGCATTCCGGTGACATCCCCATCTTGGAAAGGGCGAGATAGGATGGTTGCACCTTCTGCCGCCGCCAGTCCCCCCACGGCTGGCGAAAGACGGGGGGCCACAATCACGACTTGCGCTCCAGCCTGGCCCAGTGCTTCCAGTCGGGGCAACGCGCCGTTCCCACCACCCACGATCAGGCATTTCGCCCCATCGACGAACAGACCGACAGGAAGAACGCGTTGGCTCTGGCTGCCGCGTCGCCAGTCGGTGAGCTTGCCGGCGTTGGTTCGTTCGTTAGTCATTCGCTACTGCTGGCAAGCAGCCCCAGGGCGTTCATCACGGCGGCGGCGGCGGGGCTTCCACCTCTTGGACTGACATTGGTGATGTAACACAGATCGCTGCGCGTAAGAGCCAGTTTGGACTCCAACGCCCCGACAAATCCCACAGGCATGCCAACCACCAGAGCCGGGCGCGGGCCGTTCTCTTCGTGTGCCATGGCAATGAGCTTCCAGAGGGCTGTAGGGGCATTGCCTACGGCTACCACCGCCCCGTCAAGACGGTCGCGGAAGTGCTCCATTGCCGCCGCCGAGCGGGTAGTGCCGTTGGCTTTGGCGAGCTCGGCAACCGCAGGCTCCCGGATGGCGCAAAGCGCTTGCGGCCCACACTTGGTGATCCCCTGCCGGACCATCTGGACATCGCAGATCACTGGGCTCCCCGCACGCAGCGCTGCGACCCCCCGGGAAACAGCCTCGGGATGGATGCGAAGGCTCTCCGCAAAGGAGAAGTCGGCATTGGCGTGGATCACTCGCCGGACGACCGACCTGGTGGCAGCGTCGGGCCACGCGCAGCGAGCCAGCCGTCGGTCGATGATGGCATGGCTGCGTTGCTCGATTTCCGGCCCGGTTGGGGGCTGATCGCGCTCTGCGGCAAACATGGGCCAGATTCGTTCGACCAGATTGTCTTCGAAGCTGCTGTGCCCTGGCCTGGGCTCTTCGAGGTGCAGAGACACGTTGGGGTACAGGCTGCGGCACTCGCGGAGGGTAGTTTGGGCGCAGTGCAAGAGATGCCCATCCGGATGGAGAGCCGCAGGCAGGATCACGATCCTGTCCACCTCGCGAGTGGCCAGTTCCCCGACGCGCGCAGCCAGGCTGGCGCCCGGACCGACCACGTGGGCCGAGAGAATGTGCTCTGCTCCCCATACCCGCCCGGCCACGCGACCGACTACCTGGGCAAACGAGTCTTGGCACGGGCAGTCTGCGGCGGTGCCCTCAATCACGATGACGCCGGTTCGGTTGGTCATAGGGAAGCTCTCCCGTTCTGGTCCGCATTGCCTGCCTCCAATCCCCGCGCATTCAGGCATGCCTGGACTAGGTTTGCCGGGATCTGCGGGGCGGAGGCGAAGTGCAGATGCATGTACGATGCGATGACGTTGTGGCTCAAGAAGCCCCGGGGCATAGTCAGTGGATCTCGCCGCTTCCTGCGTAGAAATGCACGTGCCGGGGGACAGCCCTCGGGGTCGATCTCCGAGTAGTGGAACTCATGTCCGCGAACCCGGAGTCCAGCCGGTCCCAGGCAGCAGCTCTGGATCAGGGAGACATCCATGTAGCCGAGGGCCTTGCGCTTCGGCAACATGCGAGTGCGGAATGGGAACACGCCGCACATGG
>JABGQJ010000846.1 GCA_018648945.1 Victivallales bacterium | reverse complement strand
GAGGGAGCGAGGCCGGGGGTGCAGGGGGCTTGCCCCCTGCCGGAGGCAGTTTCTCGATTTCGCGTTTCGATCATGACGGGCAGTATTCGGGGGGTTCAGCCATGCCATTCCATGTGTTCACGGTAGCGGTGGGCGTCCCCGACGCCTGCCAGGAGCTGAATGCATTTCTCTCCAGCCGCCGAATTCTCTCCGTCCAGCGGGAGCTGATCCAAAACGGTGGCGGCAGTTGCTGGACCTTTTGCGTGGAGTACCTGGAAAGCCGAGGCGCGAGCAAGGGGACGCGTGTCCGGAAGGAGCGGGTCGACTACAAGCAGGCGTTGCCGCCGGAGCAGTTCGAGGTGTTCTCCCGTCTGCGTGCCTGTCGGAAGGAACTCGCTGCGCGGGATGGCGTACCCGCCTTCGCCGTCTGCACCGACGAGCAACTCGCGGCGATGGCCCAGGCGGAGGACCTGACCAAGGCCGTGTTCGATGGCATCGACGGCTTCGGCGAGGCGAAGCGGACGAAGTACGGCGAAGCCTTGATCGCAGCCCACGCAAAGGCGGAGGAGGGCCAGTGAAACGGGCAGGTAACCTGTACGGGGCCATCGCCGACCCGGACAACCTGCGTCTGGCCTTCTGGAAGGCCAAGCGGGGCAAGGCCGGCAAGCCCGATGTGGAGGCATTTCGAGCGGACCTCGGGAGGGAACTGGAGGACCTGCGCGGAGAGCTGCTGGCGGGGGATATCCGGGTCGGTGAATGCCACACCTTCACCATCCACGACCCCAAGGAACGGCTGATTTGCGCCCCGTCGTTTCGCGAGCGGGTTCTGCACCATGCGGTCGTCAACGTCTGCGAGCCGGTGTTCGAACGGCGGCAGATCCACGATAGCTATGCCTGCCGCAAGGGCAAGGGGCTGCATGCCTGCCTGGAACGGGCCAAACGGTTCACGCGGTACCATGACTGGTACCTGAAGCTCGATGTCCGCAAGTACTTCGACAGCATTCCCCACGACCGGTTGAGGGCGTTGCTGCGCCGCCGCTTCAAGGACCGCTTGCTGCTGGCGTTGCTGGAGAGGATCATCGACAGCCATTCCGCCGGCACCGGCAAGGGCATTCCCATCGGCAGCCTGACCAGCCAGCACTTCGCGAACGACTACCTGTCAGAGGCAGACCACATGGTCAAGGAGGCGTGGAGCGTCCGAGGCTATGTGCGTTACATGGACGATCTCGTGTTGTGGCACGACGACAAGGCGGCGCTCCTGCGCGTGGAGCGGCAGCTTCGCGAGTTCTGCCGGGATGCTCTTGGCCTGGAACTCAAACCACCATGTCTCAACCACACAGCCAAGGGCGTGTCCATGCTCGGGTACCGCGTGTTCCCGGATCGGGTGCTACTTGCCAGGCGCAGCCGTCGCCGCTTCGTCCGGAAGTTGGGGGGCTATTGGCAAATGGTCTCCGATGGCCAATGGAGCCAAGGAGAGTTCGCGGCGCATGCGTTGCCGCTGGTGTCGTATGTCGGGCACGCGGACTCCGCAAGCTTCCGGCGCAGGATCATGGAGGATATTGGGTGCAGTCCATAGGCCAGAACCGCGTGAACCGGGGCGGCAGTTGGAACAACAACGCGACCAACTGCCGTTCGGCGAACCGCAACAGGAACACGCCGACGAACTCGAACAACAACCTCGGGTTCCGCGTCGCCCTCGCGGCCCCAGCTCGAACAGGTGGACGGATGTCCCTCGTCGAACCGGACTGCATCCCGCTCCCGCTCCGGCGGGACGAAGAGCCGGGGACTTTTGTCCCCGCCCCCGCCAGGGCTGGTAGGTCGGGACGGATGTCCGGACCGAAGGTCCTGGCAGGGGCTTCCGGGCACGCCGCAGCTTCACACACGGCAGACGGCAACGCCAAGGCTCCACTGTCGGAGTGGTGGCATGCCAGTGCCAACAGAAGGGAATTCTGACATGTTCAAATGGGCTTTCGGACCGACGACGAAACGGATCGTGGGGGCGGCGTTGCTGGTGTTCGTGGTCTGGCAGGCGGTCGTGTTTCTGCGACCGCGACCGGAGGATGTGCCGGAGGAGGCGGTGGCGCTCCTCGACGGCGCGGTGGCGGATGCGGCGGGGGAGTTGGGCGACTTGTTTGCCGAGGGCGCGGAACCCGCGCGGGTCGGGCTAGCCCGGCTGAGGGGCGATCCCTACGGTACGGTTACGGAACGACTGGGCGAGGCGCTGGATGCGCGCGAGGAATTGGCTTGGGACCGGACGTCGGTGGTGCGGCGCTTCATCCAGGACCTGGGCTCGGCTGCGTGGAATTCCACGAGTCTAGACGAGCTGGCCACGTCCGGGAGACGGGTGAAGCTGGATGCCCTGGTGTCGGGCAAGGTGGTGCTTCCCGAGGGCGAGGATGGCGTGCCGTCGCTGGAGCTGCGTGTTCACGACTTTCGCCCCGGTGGCGAGAGGCGAGTACTGGTGGTGCCGGGACGGGCGCTGCCGGTAGCGGTCGAGGCACCGGTCGTGCCGCCTGTTGCCTCCGTGTCGTGGCGCTGGCTGTTCCTGGCCGCGCTTGGCATCCTGGCCATGCCGTGGCTGACGCCGTTTCTGACCGAATGGGCGCTGGCGCTCAGGGCGAACGGGGCGAGCGCCCTGCTGCTGGCGGGGGATGTGACGGTGGATCTGCTGCTGCTTGGTGTCGTGCCGGGATTGGCGGCGCGGCTGGCCGGTGGCCTGATGCTGCCCGCACTGGCGGCGGCATTTTGCGCCGGGTATAGTCACTGGGCTTGCGAAACCATCGCCGCCCGTCGGCGATAGCCGATTCCGAAGGAGCCATTCATGGAACACTGCTGCACGTGCGGGAAAGCCTTGCCGAACCGGTATGCGGTGGCTGGGCGTTGCGAGGATGGCGACGGCTGCCAGGCTCCGTTCTGCCCGCTTTGCTGGCGCGGGGGCGACCAGCGCTGCCCCGCCCATGGCGGCAAGCGGCGGGACACCACCCCGACCCCGGTCCCGGAGGCGGAGGCCCCCCCGCCTCTCGTTGATCCCGAAGAGCCCAAGGAGGCCCGGATGAAGACTTCCGACGAGGCCCAGGCAAGCACGGCCAAGCCCCTGGGCAAGGAGAAGGCCAAGCAGGCGATGAAGTGGGCCGTGGACGCGGTGGTCCGGCTGGGCAAGGGCGCCGTAGCTCTGGCATCACGCTTGAAGAAAGACCGGTCACCGGAAGCCATGCTCGGGACGTTGGACGAGAGTATCGAGGCGCTCAAGCCTCGTCGCGAGCACCTTGCGACCGAGTTGGAGGATCTCTACAATCGCATTGCCAAG
>JABGQJ010000845.1 GCA_018648945.1 Victivallales bacterium | reverse complement strand
TTCATCCTTGGTGGGCACGCGCATGGCAAGCCGGTGCTGGTCACGGCGCAGGGGACCTATGGCCTCATGGCGCTGCAAGGCTGGAACGCCGATCTGACAACACGCTGGCAACACGCGACCGATGGCAGTGGCCCGCAGGGCAGCCACATGTGTGCCGTGGCCGATCTGCGCGGAAATGGCGTGGATGGGGTGCTCTGGGGCGAGCGGTACATCGAGTTCGACCAGGGACAGGAGCTGTTCCGGGCCGACGGGGACACCTACGAGGGGCACTCGGACATTGTGCAGCCGATCCTGGACTGGGAGACTGGCCGGTGGTGCATCCATACCTGCCGAGAATCCTCGGGGACGCCCCGCGTGGTGTGTTTCGACGACCAGGGAGAACGTCTCTGGGGAGATCTGGAAAGAGGACACATGGATACGGGCTGGGGCGCGCACCTGGGGCCGAACGGCGAACCCATCGTGCTGGCCGTGCGCGTGGGCGAGAAGCTGCGCAGCGCGGACGGGGAATTCCGGCAGGGGGTGGAGGAATTCACCTACGAGGCCTTCACCGGGAAGCCCGTGGACCTGGGGTTCAGCGCCTACACCACCATCCCCGTGGACCTCAATGGGGACGGACGGCATGAGTTGGTGAAGGGCTACTTCGAGGGTGACGGTTCCGTGCTGAGCGCCGATGGCGAGGTGGTTGGCAACGTGGGAGGCCTGAGCGCCATGGCCTCGCAATTCATGGACCTTCCGGGCGAGCAAATCCTGAGTTTCTCGCCGGATGGCATCGTGCGCATCTGGGCGGACCGCAACGCGCACGACTCACCGGCGGCGCTCCGTCGATACGCCCATCCCTTCTACCAGGCCAACCAGCGCCTGACTTCCTCCGGGTACAATCTGTTCAATCTCGGGGGCATTTGAGGCCGAGTCTTGCGCCATATGCCCTGGTTCTACAGATCTGACGTGAGCCTGGAGGCGAGGGGCGGTGATGGGAGTCGCGCGAATAGCCCTGTAAGGGCGCCACATACCAGCCCAGGCCAACGGCCTGGGGACTCGGCCCCACCAGTTCCCAGAGCCCTGCAAGGGCGAGACATATCCAGCACGGCCTCGGCTTCGCAGGCTAGCGCGGTGTCGGAGACCGGTCCCATGTCACGCCCTTACAGGGCTTGGCATCTGGTTCAACCAGAACCCAGGCCGTTGGCCTGGGCTGGTATATCACGCACCTCTGGTGCGAGAACGCGGGACAGCGACCGCTCCACGCTCGCCGTTGGGCGACGTCACTTCGCCAGCTTGAGGCACCAGACGTCGCTCTGCACGGGCCAGGCGTTGCCGGCGACGAGCCAGAGGGCGTCGGCGAAGATGTAGCAGGAGGGTTCGTGGCGACCGGAAAACACCTCGCCCGTGGCAACCACCTTGCGCCACTGTTTGCCGTCGTCGCTGCACCAGACATCGCCGACATTGCGTTTGTTGGCATTGTCGTAGCCGCCAAGAAGCCAGAGCTTGTCGCGGTAGACCATGACCGGGAACCACATGCGTCGCGGCCAGGGGGCCTTTTCAACGACCCGCGTCCACTGCACGCCATCGCCGGAGCACCAGACGTCCTGGAAGGTGGTGAACTGCTTGTAGCCCTGTTCCGGCGGGTCGTTCTGGCGACTGGTGCGTCCGCCGAAGAGCCAGAGCTTGTTTTGGAAGACGGTCACCGCGCTGGCGGCGCGTTTCCCATAGGGTGCGCTCTTCTGGACGCATGTCCACGTCTTGCCATCAGCTGTGCTCCAGACATCCGCGCCACAGCCCAGCTGCCACATGCGGCCCTTGAAGACGACCAGCTCGCCGTAGCCTCGGACTCCGAAGGGGGTCTTGTCCAGGACTTTGTCCCAGGTCACGCCGTCAGCGGAGGACCAGACACTCTTCTTCACCGCCCAGATGCGGTCCTTGAAGACGACCATCTCGCTGTACCCGTCGTAGGGCGTGGCGTCGCTGACCTGGGTCCAGGTGTTCCCGTCGGGCGACTTCCAGAGGTCGCGGGACAGCTTGTTGCCATGGTAGTAGCCATTGCTCAACCACATGTGGTCCTGGAAGACAAAGGGCTCGGCGGTGTCGCGCGGGCTGAACGCTGCCTTCTCCGAGACGCATTCCCACGTCACCTGCATATCCTGCGCCATGATCTCCACCCCCAGTAAGAAAGCCAAGACGGCCAAGAGAGCCGTCAGCTTGGTCGTTCCAGACGATGCTGTGCAACCAGTCATTGGTATCACCCCTTTGATCCGCGAGTTGCGGCTACCTTAGCACTGGAATCGATGCTTTGCGCCAACGCCTTGCCCTTGCTTGGCAGGCAGGGAGGCGACATAGTGGGGAGTTGCCACGAACTCCCGAGCAGGAGCCCCTCCCATGCTGTGTTCTCCCTATCGTTCCCCCCTGGCCCTATTCGCCCTGATGGTAGCGTTGGTCGCGCAGGCGGCAGAGCCGCCATGGCGCACCCCGTATGGCGGAGCGGAAGCCACGGGACCAGACGTGATCGCGCTGTGGCAGTTCGACGGGGAATCGCTCAAAGACATCTCGGGGAATGGGCATGATCTGAAACTGCGCGGCCAAGGACAGCTGGTCGAGACAGGCCGCTTCGGGGGCTGCCTTGAGTCGTTCCCCTCGGACGCCAAGAACGACAATTCGCAGGGCGCCTACGTCCCCAAGAACGACCCAGCTCTCACTCCCAAGGGTGCCTTCAGCATCGACGCGTGGGTGAAGCTGAAGCCGGAAGCCGAGAAGTACCCGAGTCTCTTCATTGTCGACAAGAAGAACTACTACTACGCCAGCGAGCTCCCCAAGGCGAACAAGGACTACTTCTTCTACCTGGGGCGGATGGGGAAGCAGTGGGCGTTGCGGGCGGGCCTCGGTTTCGGCACGACTTCGGCGGGGTTCGCTTCCCGCGCGTTGCCGCTGCCGGTTGACGAGTGGCATCACGTGGCTTTCACCTACGACGGCGCAGGGACCGTGCGTTTCTTCTTGGACGGTCGCAGTGTGGGCGGAGCAACCAAGGAGGGGCTCGGGCCGGTGGCTCGCGGCGGCAACCCATTGGTGGTCGGCGACCGCGTGGGCAGTGTCCACAAGGGCTTCGCTGGCTTCCTCGATCAAGTACGCATCCGCAACGGCGCGGCGCCCTTCTTCACGGGCGAATTGACGCTCTCCGTAGCCGGGGGGCGCACAGCCTTTGCCCGCATGGAGAAGGACGCCATGGTCCAACTCACGGTCAGCAATGACACGGGGGAGGCGCTTCCAGCCGGCAAACTGGTCGCGGAGCTTGGCGGCCAG
>JABGQJ010000844.1 GCA_018648945.1 Victivallales bacterium | reverse complement strand
CCTGGCATAGCCCTTGACATGCCCGCGCTAGGCGTGATGATACGGACGCAGGATTGGTCGCCAAGTACAAGTGGATATGGGGCAGGTGGAACAGGAGCAGTAGATGAAGCACATCTCCATCGTGGTCATCGCTGTCTGTGGGCTCTTTCTTGCCGGAGGTCAGGCAATGGGGAATATCGATATGGAGCGAGCCGCTGACCTTGGATTCCTCGACGTCACGGCCCCGCCATTCAGCGCCGACCCGACCGGGCAACGGGATTCGACCAAGGCTTTGCAGGACGCGATCAACCACGCGCGCAACCACTGCATGGCCACCTATTTTCCGCCGGGAACGTACCTGGTCAGCGACACGCTCGTCTGCAAGCAAGGAGTGAAGGAACGGCGGCGGGATCGGGCGCACGACCCGAAGCTGTTGGCCATGGGGTTGGGGTCGGCCGTCCGCTCGCTGCCTTGTCTCCTGGTTGGCTCCCGGCGGGGGAAGCAGCGTCCGCGCATCGTGCTCGCGTCCAACTCCCCCGGCTATGGCGACAGGACGAAGACGAAGCGTGTGGTCCACTTCTGGCGGGGCAGTGTCAAGGACCCCAAGCGCGCCCAGCCGAACGGCAGCTTCAACCAGATGTTCATCGGCATCGACATCGAGATTGGTCCTGGCAATCCCGGTGCCGTTGGCATTCGTCATCGGGCCGCGCAGGGCTCTGGTGTGCAGGACTGCCGGATCGATGCGACGCATGGCTTCTGTGGCATCGAGGCGGCGGCGGGATCGGGTGGCAGCCATGCCAACGTGACCGTGATCGGCGGCGAGATCGGGGCCGTTCTCCGGGAATCCCAACCAGCGCCCACCGTCACCGGTTTCACCCTCATTGGTCAGACAAGGATCGCCTTGTACTACAGTGGCTACAGCACGCTGACCGCCGTCGGCCTCCGCGTTGAGTCCGATGCCGCTGGCCCGGTGATCATCACCAGCGCCAATGCGGGTGGCAAGGACATCTACGGGCAGCTTAGCGTCATCGACAGCAGCATCGTTTTCCGCAAGCCAGGGCCAAACGTTGCCTTCTCCACCCAGACCAACCTGTACCTGAACAACACCTACGTGCAGGGCGCGGCCGTCGTGGCCAAGCACTCGGACGGCGCGGAACTGAAGGGAAACCCAGAAGGTTGGCTGCGGATCGCGGAATACGCGCACGGCATCGACCCGCCCAACAAGCGGCTCGTGCACCAGTACACCTGCCCGGTTTACGTCGACGGCAAGCGGCAGGAGGGACGTACCTTCCCAGCTCAGACCGAGGTCGCCGGGCCGCCGCAGGATCTCCAGACACGCCACCTCTGGGACGACAGTTTCCCCGGTTGGGAGTCGCCGGGCGTAGTCAGTGTCAAAGACGCCCCCTACAACGCCGTTGGTGACCGCGTGGCAGACGACACGGTCGCCATTCAGCGTGCCATCGACGAGAACGAGATCGTCTTTCTGCCCCAAGGGGTGTATGTGGTCTCCCGGACCCTCAGGCTGCGCCCCCAGACCAAATTGCTGGGCTTGCACCGTTCCTTCAGCCTACTTCGCCCGGTGGCGGCAGAAGGAGGCGACCTCAACGACCCCGCGAACCCACAGCCCGTGATCCAGACAGCCGATGACGCCGAGGGCCGGACCGTTCTTGCCTCCGTTGGCCTCGTTACCGGCGTCCCGGGAGCGTTCCTCATCCACTGGCGAACGGGGAGGAACTCCATCTACCGAGGCGTCAACACCTCCTGCTACTTCACCACCAAACCCACACCGGAGAACCCGGTGCTCCAGCATCCCATGGTTCTTGTCTCCGGGAACGGCGGGGGGCGCTGGTACAACTTCCACTCCGACAGTAGCGGCAGCGTGCACCCCGATTACCGCCACATCCAGGTGCAGGGCACGCGCGAGCCTCTCGCCTTCTATCAGTGCAATCCAGAACACGCCCGCAGCGGCCTGGAGATGGAACTGCGCGGAGCCCGCAACGTGAACATCTACGGACTCAAGGGGGAGCGCCCCACCCCCATCCTCCTCGTTCGCGACTGCGACCACATCTTCGTTTCAGGCTACAGCGGGGTCGCCATCCCACCTGATGGGGAATCCCTGATCCGAGTTGAGCGCACCCCCAACTACACCATCGCGAATCTCGTGGATCGCCCCATGGGCGTGCGCGGCAACGCCAAGGCTTGGCATGCTCTGATTGAGCAGCCGAGCGATGGGAAAGAGATCCGCACCGCCCCCCTTGAACGGCCCGTCCTCTACAAGCGTGGGAAACCGCTCAGGAAGTAACCCGAGGAAAATCGCATGCTGCGCCCCACTCTGTTCTCTCTGGCACTGGCCATGGCCTGCCACTCACAAGTGATCTTCCAGCAGGATTTCGAAGCCGCCAAGATAGGCACCGACCTGCCCGGCGGCGTAAAGGACAATTCTGGTTGGGCAGGCGTGCGACCAACGCTGGAAGTGGCGGACACGGGCCAGCCAGGGCGGGGCAAGGCCCTGGAAGTTCAGGTCCCGGGTTTCTGCCAGGTCGCGCTGGGCAATCTCTCGGTGAAGAAGAGCACGACCTACCGCGTGCAGATCAGTCTGCGGGCGCTCGGCGACAGTCCGGTCACGGTGTATGCGAGGAGAGGGCCATCTCCCTACACCAAGCTATTCGGGCGCGATATGGTGGCGCATGAGAACTGGCAGGACATCACCTTCCTCGCTCAGTGCGCCCTCGACGAACCCCGGACCGTCCTGCTCCTGCTCTGCCGCGCGAACACCACGCTCTGGATCGACAAGTTCAAGATCGAGGAGGTAGACGAGAAGCCACAGCCACAACCACCGCCACTGCTCGGTAATCTCTTCCACAATAGCGGCTTCGAGCTGGGCATGGAGGGTTGGATGAAACGGGGCGTGGTCGAGGTGGATACCAGCGTATCCCACTCGGGCAAGGCCAGCGCTCGGATGGGGCCCAAAGGCCATCTCTGCACGCCTTGGTACCCGGTCGGCATTGGGCAAGTCTACACGCTCTCCGGCTGGTTCCGGGCGGAGGGTGGTGCCGCCGAACCCGGCATCTCCGTCTCGGACTGGTGTCACAAGGAAGGTGGCAAGACCCATAAGCAGGTGAGGCTCAAGCTCAAGCCGGGAGAATGGCAGCGCCTGACCATGCAGTGGACCGTGCCCTTCCCATCCGGCATCTCGTCGGAGACGACTCGTTTCTATGTGAACATCTACGGCAGGCCGCCGGAGGGCACGACCATCTGGGTGGACGACCTTATGTTCTCCTACGGACCGGTCACCGACTACCAGCCCCG
>JABGQJ010000843.1 GCA_018648945.1 Victivallales bacterium | reverse complement strand
CCACCCGGTAGTAGGCCCGGTTCATGTTGTCATGGGTCGGCTTGGGCGAGCCGATGAGTAGGGATGTGTCCGCCGTCGTCCCCAGGTAGTTCGCGGGGACGGTGCCACGCACAAAGGACGTGTAGGGGGATTTGTGCACGGAGAAGCCCTGCTCGTCGGAGCCATACACATCGTACCGGACAGGCCGCTCGCCACGTGGGTTCGCCTGCCAGTGGAGCAGGATCCCCTGCTTGGTCAACTCGTGACGGACCTTGAGCGGCACGCGCGGACCTTGCCAGCGGAAGCTCCAGGTCGGCCCCCAGTCACTCCAGGCACCGGCCTTGTCGCGGACGCGCACCCGCCAGTAGTAGTCGGTGTCGGGCGCGAACATGCCGGTGTAGGGGATCAGCCAGGTATTGCTGTTGATGACCACATCGTAACCGGGGCGGAAGGGAACGCGGAAGTCCTTGCGGGTGCTGACCCGGATGTGGTAGGCCCCCGCCTTCGCCACCTGGGGCCAGCGGAAGGTGAGCTTGGAGTCGCGCACGGTCTTGCCATTCGGCGGATAGGTCGGTTGCGGCGGGGTCTGGAGCAGTCGGTACCCCTTCACCTCCTGCCACTCGTGAGTGATGGTGACTTCGTGCGGTCCCTTCTGTAGATCGGCGTAGCGGAAGGTATTCTCGCCGACTTGGAGCCGAGGCAGGGAGAGCGGGGCAGTCATGATGTCGGTCGTGATCTTGAGAGACTTGAGATTGGCTCCGTGGCGCGCATCGGCAGAGGCCAGGGTCACAATCAACCCGTAGGTCTGGGCCACCGGCGCAACGCGTGTCTCCAGGGCCTTGTCCAGGGATGCCTCACAGAGGACCGCCCCCTTGCCGGAACCCTCCCAAACGCGTTTGAGTTTCTTGCCGTCGAGGGTCAGATCGATGGCGAAGCGGTCGGTCTCGGCGAGCCCGGCAAACTCCGCGCGGACGGCGCCACCGCAGATGGCCCACGGGATGGAGATCTGGTACTTGAGCATGGCCTTGGCGGAACCGCCGGCCAGCTTGGCACCCGGGGTCGTCGCGGGGACGATATCCCGTTCCCCGGCGATGCCTTCCCGGTACTGCTTGGCCGCGAGGCGCGGCTCGTAGACAAACTGCGAGTTGCCGTAGAAAGGCGGGCGCTTGTCCCACTCCTTGCTGTGTGCCACCCACTTGCCCACGTTGCCCCAGCGGAATTCGGCGCGCTCGCCAGGACGCAGCGTATAGCTCATCTCGTGCCCGCCAACAGCCCTGTAGCCGCTCTTGTCATCATTGCCAAAGAGGGAGGCCGCGGATTCGGCACTCCGCCAGCCGCCGAACACCGGCCCGTAGTGGACCTCTCGCCGAGCCAGATCGTGATCGCGGGCGATGGCGCTGCCACTCACGGGGTGGTCGCTCTCGCGGTCGAGGTAGAAGACATCCTGATCAATGTCGAGGAACTGCAACTGGTTGTCCACCACCGCCTCGCACTGAACATGCCCATACAGAGCATACACGGTGGGGTCGAGCTTGTACTTGGGCTTGCCCAGACCCGCCTTCTTGAAGATGGAGCAACCGCAGTTGCCCATGTCATCGCAGAGCTCCAGACCGTAGGAGTTAAACATGCGGACGGGGTCGTGGAACTCGTCATCGGGGTACAGCGGCAGGCAGTGGTAGCGATTCTGGCGCATGGTCTCCCAGATGAAGAGCGCCTTCTCCTGGTCGTTCTTGGCACCCCGCGTGAAGTCCTCCAGCAGCGCATCGTACGTGCTCCAATCACGCCTGCCATTGGCCACGAGTTTGGGCCAGCGGACCGGGGTGTCGCCGGTGTTGGCGATGGTCAGTTGCAGGTTGGGCTGGAAGACCACGCTGATGTTGCCATGGGAGCGGGT
The DNA here is from genome assembly GCA_018648945.1 of Victivallales bacterium. The sequence goes on along the minus strand of JABGQJ010000843.1, from coordinate 1,423 downwards.
CAGGGTGTTGTCCATGTCCAGCACGCCGCCGAGGGCAAGCTGGTACTCATGGGCGGAACTGGTGATCACTTCCACATGCTTCATCGGCTCGCCTCCCATCTCTTTCAGGCCACCAAGCGCGCTGTCTGGATTCACCGAGACCACCTCATACTTCCGCCCGTTGGTGCGTGGGTCGGAGTTGTCGGAGGCGGAGAAGTAGAGAGTCTGGCGGACCCAGTGAGAGTACCGCCCCTTGCCTTTGTTGCGGATATCCGCATGGAGCGCCGCGCGTGGGCCCAGTTCCTTGCCATTCTCCAGCACGCGGATGCCAGACTTCGCCTTGGTGATCTTGTCACCGTCCTCGCCGAAGTCCATGTGCCCCTGGTAGCAGAAGCCGACCTCGTGCGTCATCATATCCGGCAGGATCGGGAACCGTTTGAGCCTGCTGGGATCAGTCGGTTGCGCAAACGTCACAGGCAACACGCCGAGGAGAAGGAGAAGCATGCTTCGTGAAGTCATCGGTTCGGCCCTCTGGGTAGCTCCGATCCTCTAGTCGTTCTCATTGGGCACGAGGCCAGCCAACGCGATGGTCTTGACGACAAGGAGAAAGTGGTCCACCTGGCCCAGACGCTCCGGGGAACGACAAGCCGTGCGCCGGCTACGTACTGGGGCCGAAGCTATGGCTTCGAGCTTAGGTATGCAAGTGCCCCGCGAACGACTGGTTTGGCTTCTTCCCTCTCTCAGGAGATCTCGATACACACATCCCCCAAATCGCCGGCTTCGCTCGGGGACCTCAATGCCTCGGGAGGTCGCCACCGTCTGTTGTCTCGCGAGCACGGTCCGTCAAAGTGGCTCCGATATTTGGTGCTTTGCCCTGGAAGGGAAGTCCCACCACGGCCCCGGCGGCAAGACAGGGGCTGTCCGTGGCAAGTGTAAAGGCGTGTTTCTCCGCATTCACGAAGCCGGGCCTTGTGTGCAACGAGTGCTTGCCCATGCCCGTTCCGGCACGGTACTGGGAAAACGTCCCGTACCGTGTGCCGACATGGCTGCGCGAACTGTCTCCAAGGGACTTGTCTTTGACACTCTTCCATTCGGCAAAGAACCCGCCTTGCCCGATCCACAGTGCGTTGTGGTCCGCGTCGAGATGCTCCGCACCAATCCTGTTCACCTTGAGCAGGATGCCGTCCGGGCCGCCAACGAGGATGTTGTTCTTGACCGCGCAATGCAGCGCCGCCGCCTCCCAAGGCCCGCCGATCCAGATCTCGCCACGAGCGTTTCGGTAGCAGGTGTTGTTGTAGATTCGCTGTTTCCGCGGTCGGCCTTCGATCTCGAAGATCGGGCCGATCTCGATCGCGTAGCCGCCGGGCTTCCTGTGCACTTCGCCTCCCCACGAATCGCCATAGGGCTCCTCATGCCCGTTGCCGTAGATCACGTTGTTCCTGAT
>JABGQJ010000842.1 GCA_018648945.1 Victivallales bacterium | reverse complement strand
TGCTGTCAGTGGCGCGGCGATGCGGTGGACGAGCACGGGGAGGCGGGCTGCACGGAGGAGTCCCCGATCCAGATCAACCCCGCTTTCTTTCAGCGTCTGGATCACCGGGTGGCGCGGATCAACGAGATGGGCATGCTTGGGGCACCGGTGGCGCTCTGGGCTCTGCTGGAAACGGACATCGGACGCAAGTTGCCGGAGAAGGACGCGATCCGTCTGGCGTCCTACATCGTGGGCCGCTACGATGCCTACCAGGTGCCCTGGCTGTTGGGCGGCGACGGTCATTACCAGAACATGGGCGTGGACCGCTGGAAGCACATCGGCCGAGCCGTCTTCAGCACGGGGCACAATCGCCTCGTCACCCTTCATCCCTGTGGCCTGAACTGGGTGGGCGAGGAATTCCGGGACGAGGACTGGTACGACTTCATCGGCTATCAGTCGGGGCATGTGGATGCGGACAAGGATCTCGTCTGGACCGCCCAGGGCCCGGCAGCGACCTGCTGGGACCGCGAACCGCGCCTGCCCGTGATCAATCTGGAGCCCAACTACGAGGCCGCGAAGGGGTACGCGCACAAGACCGTGTTCACGGACTACCACGTGCGGCGTGCTGCCTACTGGAGTCTGCTGGCCAGTCCCACGGCTGGTCTTACCTATGGGCATGATGCCATCTGGAACTGGAACCTGGAAACGGGTCCGAGCGAGGGGCACGGGAACTGGGGCGGCCGGGTCGTGTGGCCCTGGAACACCGGTCTCGAGACGTCCGGGATCATCAGCATGACGGTGATGCGGGGCATCCTGGACCGCCTGTCCTGGACAACGCTGGTTCCCGCGACGGATGTGGTGTCCACGCAGGCGGACGATCCGAAGGCGTTCGTCGCGGCGGGGCGGACGGAGGATGGCACGGTGGTGGTCTACACGCCCTGCGGTGGTGAGATTGCCCTGTGCGGGGTGCCGGGACCGGTCCGGCGGGTTGACCCACGCACCGGTGCGGTCTGCATGATTGGCGGGGAGGCGAACCACAGCATCTCCTGCCCCGAGGGGTTGGACTGGCTGCTGGTGTGCGGCCCTGGCTGGCAAGGCGAATAGCTGGCCCCCAGGCATGGATGCCCCACGGAAGCCGCCCTTCTCGGTAGGTAGTGGGACCCTTCGCTCAGGCGGCCGATTGTCTCGTTGAAAGCCGGGCTGCGGCGGGTATGTTCCCCCTGTTTGCTCGCTTTTCTCCCTATGCATCTCAGCGGCGGATTCGCCTGAGGGTCGTTTCATGCGCGTATTGGTTACTGGTGGGGCCGGGTTCATCGGCAGTCACATCGTCGAGCACTTCCAGGGCAAGGCCGATGTGCGGGTCCTGGACAATCTCCGGTCCGGCTACCTGCACAATCTGGCTGGTCTCGACGTGGAGTTCGTCAAAGGGTCGATCATGGACCACGAGGTCCTTGGCCAGGCCATGGCTGGGGTGGACTATGTCTTCCACCTCGCGGCCATGATCAGCGTGCCGGAGTCCATGGAGAAGCCGACGGAGTGCGTGGAGATCAACACCATTGGGACGCTCAATGTGCTGCGCGCCGCAGCGGATGCCGGCGCCAAGAAGCTCTGCCTGAGCACCTCGGCTGCGGTCTACGGCGACAATCCCGAGGTCCCCAAGCGCGAGACCATGATTCCCGAGCCCAAGAGCCCCTACGCGGTCACCAAACTCTCGGACGAATACTACTGCACCATGTTTGCCACCGAGGGTTGGCTGGACACGGCGTGCCTGCGCTACTTCAACGTCTTCGGCCCGCGCCAGGATCCGAAGAGCCAGTATGCGGCGGCAGTGCCCATCTTCGTCGCCAAAGCCCTGGCTGGCGAGCCGATCACGATCTTCGGCGATGGCGAGCAGACCCGGGACTTCATCTACGTCAAGGACATCGTCGCAGCCAATGTGCACTTTGCGCTCGGCCAGGCGACGGGGGTCTACAATGTGGCCTACGGCGGTCGGATCACGATCAACGATCTGGCCACCAAGATCGTCGAGTTGACGGGGTCCAGTTCCGAGATCGTTCATCTGCCTGAGCGGCCGGGCGATGTGAAACACTCCATGGCGGCCGTCGAGAAGCTGGCTGCCACTGGGTTCGTGCCCGCCAGCGACTTCGCCGAAGGACTGGCGGCAACGATCGAGTTCTTCGCTCAGAAGGGGGCCTTGTAGATGGCCGACTCGAGAGATCACATGGACGTGCTCTTCGTCTGCACGGGCAATACCTGCCGCAGCCCGATGGCGGCCGCCTGGTTCCAGCATCTGTGCGTGGAGCGTGGCGTGGAGCATATCGGGATCGACTCTACCGGGCTGGCCACGCGGCCCAAGGACTCGGTCAGCACGAACGCCCGCATTGTGCTGGAAGAGAACGGGCTGATCCCCATGCGGCTGTTCAGTCAGTTGCTTACCATGAAGATGATCCGCCGCGCCGATCTGATCCTGACCATGACCGGGGCACATCGCGAGCTCTTGGTCTCGCGCTACAGCATTGCCGAAAAGAAGGCACGTCCCTTGCTGTCGGTCCTGGGCCGCCGGGGCGGCGGCGACGTATTCGATCCCTACGGCGGCTCGGTGGCGGACTACCGCACGTGCCTTGAGATGATGAAGCCCGCCCTCGCCGCACTGCTTGACCGCCTTCAGTAACCACACGATACCCGGAGAGACGATCCCATGAGCACCACCATCGCCCGGACCGACTGCAATTTCGAGCGCGAGGCCCTGATCCGCCCCTTCGGCTTCAAGGGCGGTTACCTGACCGAGATCTGGCAGAGCATTGCCGGGATCGAGACGACTCAGGGGCAGAAGGCGGCCTGCCTGAACTCGCAGAGCGTGCTGTGGAGCGACGCCGAGGTGTTCTCCACCCATTCCGAGTCGGCGGGCAACAGCCTGATGTTCGCCATGACCGAGTTTGCGCTGAAGCGGGCCGAAGGCATGAGCTTTGACACCCCCATCGACCTGTTGGATCAGCTCCTGCCCGAGACCTACGAATACGGCAAGAAGATCACGGGCAAGGACGATCTGCGGTTGACCTTTGCGTTGAATGCCCTGGTGGGCGTCGATGCCGCGGCTTGGGTGGTCTACGCGCGGGAGAACGGCTTGACCAGTTTCGACGAGATGGTGCCTGCCGAGTACCGGGCAGCGCTGGGTTGCCGCCACGACAAGATCGCTTGCATCCCCCTCATGGCCTACGCCATTCCCATGGAGGAGATCGTGGACCACGCGGAGCAGGGCTACTTCTTCATGAAGGTGAAGATCGGCTCCGATCCGGATCACGACGGCGACCGCGAGAA
>JABGQJ010000841.1 GCA_018648945.1 Victivallales bacterium | reverse complement strand
GCGTAACAGCAATATTATTAGTTGCTACATTTCGGCCCGCTTTGTGCTCAGAACCCCATTTCGCCGGGGAAGTCGGGCTAGTTGCACTGCCCGAAAGAACATGTCCCCGACTTCCCTGGCCGCAGACTCTGCTCAATCACAGATCGCGAATCAGCAATCATCAATCCCCGAGACCGTTCCGAGGAGGGAGTTGGCGGTGGTGTGCTCAATGTGCACGGCCACCAGATCCCCGCGGACAAGGCCACCTTCGGGCGGCTCGAAGTTGACCACTTTGTTGGTGTCGCAGCGACCGGTCCAGCGGGCGGGGTTGCGTCGGCTGGGGCCTTCCACCAGTACCTGGAGGTCCTTCCCCAGATAGCGTTGGTTGCCGGTTGTGGAACGGGCCGCCAGGTCGGCGAGCAGGAGCTGGTTTCGCTCCATTTTCACGTCCTCTGGAACATCGTCCGGCAGGTTCTCGGCGGCCTTGGTGCCGGTGCGCACGGAGTAGCGGAAAATATAGGCCATATCGAAGCCCACGTGGTTCATGAGATCCCGCGTGGCGGCGAACTCCTCGGCGGTTTCGCCGGGGAACCCCACGATCACATCGGTGGTAAAGGCCACGTCGTCCAATCGCTCGCGAATGCGGGCCACCCGGTCCAGGTATTCCTCGGCGGTGTAGCCGCGCCGCATCAGCTTGAGGATTCGATTCGAGCCAGACTGAACGGGGATGTGGAATGACTTGCAGACCTTCGGCAGGCTGGTTATGGCCGCCACGAAGGTGTCGTTCATGTACCCCACATGGGGGCTGGTGAAGCGGATGCGCTGGATCCCCGGCACCCCGTGTACCGCCTGCAGGAGTTCGGCGAAGGCAGACGCTTCGGGGTCGTGGATTCCGGCCTTGCGGGCCTCGGCCACGCCATAGGCAGTGATGTTTTGGCCCAGCAGACAGACCTCCCTGGTGCCTTCCGCGGCCAGTTGCTCGACTTCCGCCACCACATCGGCGATGGGGCGGCTCTTCTCCCGGCCCCGGGTATAGGGGACGATGCAGTAGGAACAGAACTGATTGCAGCCGCGCATGACCGAGACGAAGGCGGAAACGCCGCCGCCCTGGTGCCCGGCAAGCTCCGGGGGCATCCCCTCGCTGACCCCGGTCGCCACCAGTCCGTGGGTGCCATGCAGGCACTCGTCCAACATGGCGGGGATCTGGTGCACGCAGTCGGTCCCGACGATCAGGTCCACATGGGGCAGATCGTCCAAGAGAGAGCGGCCCCGGCTCTGGGCCATGCAGCCGATGATCCCGAGCACGAGTTCGGGGCGCTTCCGCTTTAGCTTCCCCAGAATCCCCATCTTCCCCAGCACCTTGCGCTCGGCCTGGTCGCGCACGCTGCAGGTGTTGAAGAGGATCACATCGGCGATGTTCTCGTCTGCCACCTGGGTGTAGCCATGGGAAGAGAGCAGGCAGGCGAGCGCCTCGGAATCGCGCTCGTTCATCTGGCAGCCGTAGGTACGAATGAAGAAGGTGGGCATGGGTGGACTCGTTGCAGAGGAATGGAGCGCCCGGATGCCGGGACGCCGCGGACCCGAAATGTACCGTCCCATGGGGGTGCGGTCTATCGCCTGCTTTCGTCCGGGGATGGATGGCGGTATATTGGCTCTGCAGGCGGGGAGAGGGATTGCACGAAAGGCAGCACACTTCGGTGTCAGCAGGTCCGAACAACGACATGTCCCGCCGCGAGTTTGTGCGCCATTGCCTGGCCGGTGTGGCCGGTGCGGCCGTAGCTGGGGTCGCCGGGGCCGCCGCGCTGCGGAGCCGGTCCGGACGGATGGTGTGGCAGATTGATCCGCATGTGTGCGTGCAGTGCGGCCGGTGCGAGACCGAGTGCGTGGTGCAGCCATCGGCGGTGAAGTGCGTGCATGCCTTCGAGATGTGCGGCTACTGCAACCTCTGCTTTGGCTACTTCCGGCCCGATCCCCCGTCGTTGGATAGTGGGGCTGAGAACCAGACCTGCCCCACCGGCGCGATCAAACGCACCTTCGTCGAGGATCCGTACTACGAGTACACCATCGACGAGGAGCTGTGCGTGGGCTGCGGCAAATGTGTCGAGACCTGCGGCCAATACGGCAACGGCTCGCTCTACATGCAGGTGAAGCATGATCTTTGCCTGGACTGCAACGAGTGCGCCATCGCCCGGGCTTGTCCCGTGGATGCGTTCCGGCGGGTTCCCGCAGAGAATCCGTATCTGCGCAAGGAACTGCTGGCTGACGAGGATGAGTTGCGCCCGGCGGAGTGAGCGGTAGGTTCCTTGGGAGAAATCTTCCGTTCCCAGCAATCCTCGACACCAGGAGCCAGACCATGAGCAAGCCCATTGTTGCCGCCCAGATGTACACCTGCCGCGATTTCTGCAAGAACCCGCGCGAGATCGCCGAAAGCCTCAAGAAGCTGGCTGACATCGGCTACACGGCCGTCCAGAGCTCCGGAATTGGCAAAGAAGAGCCCATTGCCCCCGCCGAAATGAAGCGCCTGTGCGATGACCTCGGGTTGACCGTCTGCTGCACGCACATCAGCTTCGATGCCATGCGCGACGACATCCAGAAGGTCATTGCCGACCATCAGGCCATGGGTTGCAGCTACGCCGGCATCGGCGGCGCGCCCAAGGATGCCCGCGTGGACGCCGCCAGTTGGAGTGCCTTCGCCAAGGAAGCCAGCGAGGTCGGTGCCAAGCTCAAGGAAGCTGGCATCACCTTTATCTACCACAACCACAGCCAAGAGTTCGCCAAGATGGACGATGGGCGCCGGATCATGGACATCCTCTTCGAGGACTCCGATCCCGAGACCTTCCAGTTCGAGCCCGATCTCTACTGGGTCGCCCACGGCGGTGGCAGCCCCGTCGCTTGGCTGAAGAAATTCGCCGGTCGTTGCGACGTCATTCATCTCAAGGACTTTGCCATCAAGTCCGACCGTACCCAGTTCTACACTGAGATCGGCGAAGGCAACCTCGATTGGCCCACCATCATGGCCACCGTCGAGGAAGTCGGCGTGAAATGGATGCCCGTGGAGCAGGACACCTGCCCCGGCAATCCCTTCGACAGCCTTGCCCTCAGCTACAAGAACCTCAGCTCCTGGGGCTACAAGTAGGGCTCAGGGACTGACAGGACCTAAAGGACCCAAGGGACGGTGTCGCCACCGTTCCTTGGGTCGCTCTGTATGTGGGCTCCTTTCTGGAACCCCTCGCAAGAGCGTGACACGATGTCCTGGGAGTCGTCCGCTACCCCAGAGCGTGATGAGCAGGGGCTCTACTTCTCTGGCGACTTGGAGACGTCTT
>JABGQJ010000840.1 GCA_018648945.1 Victivallales bacterium | reverse complement strand
CCGATTTTTGAGAAGACCATCGCGACCCCGATCCCGCCGCCGAAGGCGCCGGCGGAGGGCGCAATCAAGCCAGCCCCGGTTCAGCGCACCGGTCCGCGCCACCTATTCGCGGTCGTGGGTGCCGGCCATCTGGTGGGCAAGAGCAGCGTCGTCGAGCTACTGCGAAAGCGCGGCTGGACGGTGGCGCGAGAGTAGCTCCCGCTTGGGAAGCTACCGGTCGTTGCGCTGGCGGAGGCGGTCGCGCGCCTGTTCCAGGAGCTGCCGCTCCTCGGGCGTGAGACTGTTGATGCCCTGACTCCCGATCTTGTCGAGAATCCGGTCCGTCTGGGCCTCCCAGTCTGGCGGCAAGCCGGTGTTCGGACGCGGCGGGGCCTGGGAACCACCAACCACATGCATGCGCCGTCGTCGATGGGAGCTTATCACCTTGCGCAGCCAGGTCCGGGCGGAGGTGTAGGGGCTGTCGAACCCCAGGTGCTTCATGTAGAGGAACGCCCCAAGCAAGCCTCCCAGGTGGGCCAAGTGGGCAATACCACTGCCGTGCCCTTTGTACGCTCCCAAGGCAGAGGTAACCTCGATGAACCCGTAGACGAACACAAAGGTCCGAATCCGCATGGGGATGGGGGGAAACAGGAGCATGATCCGCATGTTCGGGAAGGCCATGGCACAGGCCATCATGACCCCAAACACCCCACCACTGGCGCCAATCACGTAGCCAAAGACATGCTTCACTTCCACGATTCTGGGGTCGCCAGCAATCTGCGCGGCGGTTGCGATGACGTTCGGATCGCGGACTGCAGTCGAGGTGGGGCTCATCTGGACCATGACATCGTAGAGCGAAACAACGTTCCAGTTGACCAGAAGCCAAGCCACGCCGCCGACCAGGCCACTGATGAAGTAGAGGCCGAGGAACCGCCGGGGTCCCAGGCGCTGCTCGACCGGCGTCCCGAACAGATAGAGCCCCCACATGTTGAAGAAGATGTGGAAAAAGCTGCCGTGGACGAACATGTGGGTCAGAAGCCGCCAGACCTCGAAGTGTCGGAGATGGTAAGGGTGGAGCGCGAGAACCTGCATGAGCCCCGCGCTGGGATCGTTGCCGAAACCGGTCAGCACAAACACCACCACATTGACGATGATGAGGGGCTTGATGACCGACTGGGGGGGGCCGAATCCACGATTGGTGGGTTGGCCGCGCATGTAGTGTCTATCTGAAAGCATGTGCTACCGTTGAGCTGAACAGGTCAAAACCCTTAATGTAGTCCCTTCGGCCGCACTCGCCATGAACGGTTGCCTCGGCGAGGGTGGGGAACGCGACCGCCACGGCGGGTTGTCCCCTACTCGTTCCGGATCCGCACGGAGTCCAGATAGCAGGCGGTCTTCTCCTGCGCCAGGCTGACGAACATGACCTGCTGTAGGTCGACGAAGTCCTTCTGGGGAAAAGGGAAGGTCCTGTCGATGGCAGTCTTGCCGTCGGGCGTGACCACTTCCAGCTGCCAGACACCATGGTCGGCGTTGCCCGCTTTGCCAATGCCGGGATCGAGCTTGCCGAGCTTGGCAGTCACCCGGAAGCGCACCCACTGGTCAGGGGGCAACGCGAGCAGCTCCTTGCCGGCCACCGAGAGCTTGCTGCCGCTGATCTTGAACTGGGGGCCGACGCTGAACTCGCGTCCCTCGGCCGAACCGCGCCAGGCGCAGTCCAGTTGGGTCTTGGCCTCCGTACGCAGCGCGAATTCCACGGTGGCCCGTCCGCCCCGATAGTTCGGGCTGTAGGAGACGTAGGGAATCCACTCCTTGGAGAGCCCTTCGGCGTCCTGGATCTTCAGACTGCGCGGACCATCGGCGGCGGTTTCATCGGTCACGACGATGGCATCGCGGCCCTTGCCGGGGGCCTTCTCTTCCAGGCGGCAGCGGGCGAGGCGCGACCGGCCGCCGACCTTGATGCGGTCGAAGGTGTCCCGGAGCGGCGCGGGCTTCAGGCCCTTGGGCACGCGCATGGAGAGAATCGGCGGATTGACGATCTTGAAGGGCTGTTTCAGTAGACGCCGGTACCTGGGCTCCAGCCCGGCCTTGGCCGCCAACTCTGTCGGGTAGGTGGGATCGCCAGGCTTGATCTCGCAGAAGTTGCCGCGGACCATGTCCATGTCGCCGGAGCGCCCCTGTTTCAGCGCGTTGTCAGCAGGGGCGGCGATGTTGTACATGATGTTCCCTTCGACCAGGAAGCCCGAGCTGCCATCGTCGAAGGCGAGGCCCCCACCGGACCAGATGGGGCGCTTGTAGTCGCCGTGCAGATAGGTCTGGTAGGTGTCGTGGATCAGGTTGCCACGCAGGATGGTGCCGGGCTGGTTGCCGAGGGTGTAGAGCGCGCCGCCGTGATCGAGGAGGAGGAGCACATCGTACACGTGGTTGTACTCGATCAGGTTGTCGCGGCAGCCGGTGGCCTGCTTGCCGTGGCTCCAACCGACGGCGACAGACGAGTAGAGCGTCCGGGTCACCACATTGTGGCGGATGCGGGTCTTGGCACACATGCCGCCCCAGATGCCGTGGCCGGAGTAGTGCACCAGACCGGTGTTGCTGACCACATTGTTCTCAATGATATTGCCGGTGGGCAGTTGCGGCGGCGCAGCAGCGCGGTGTACAGTGCCGACCTTGATGCCGCCCGTGCCGAGGTCGTACATCAGGTTGCCGATGGCGGCGTTATCCTGGCAGCCATCCGCGAAATCGATGCCGTAGGAGCCCATGTTGGCCAGCGTGCAATCCTCGATCCGGCAGTTGGCTGTCCACTTCAACTCGACAGCGGCCGGCATGTCGACGAACCCCTGACGGCACTGGCGCTTGTAGTCGAGCGCGTACTTGTGCGGGGCCCTGAGCCACGCGGAATGGCCGAAGGTGATGCCCCGGAACTGCACGTGCTCCACGAAGTGCTCTCCCTCGGCATCACCGGTGATGGTGACGAGCCGTTCAATGCGGGGAGCGACGACGGTGCATTTGGTCAGATCCTCGCCGGGCAGGGGTGTGTAGGAAAGGCGTCCGGTGGGCCGGTCCAGGTACCATTGCCCTGGCTTGCCGAACTCCTCCTTCAGGTTCTCCAGAAGATAGGGATTGCGCCCGCCCTCGTACCAGTGGCCAATGCGGTAGTGAGGGAAAGTCTTGAACTTCACCACCTTGTTCTCGGCGTCGATCTCGCGGATGTGGAGACGCCCGGAACTCCAGTCGTGCAGCGCCACCAGCTCCACGTCGTCCAGATTGGCGAAGGCCTTGATGTCGTCGCCCCGGTAGATGAACTCGTCCTGCGGATTGCGGTGGTTG
>JABGQJ010000084.1 GCA_018648945.1 Victivallales bacterium | reverse complement strand
GGATCAACAGGCCGCCGGCATCGGTCAGTATGTTCTGTGCATCCAGCGCCAGCTTGCTGATCACGCCGCTGCGGGCGTCGATGACCAACGCCAGCCCATCCTGCGTGCGCAGTTCTGTTGCCTGTGCTCCCAGAATCCCAGACACTGCCAGGGCCAACGTTGCCGCTATCCGTGCAAGTTTCACTCTGAGCACTCCTCGTGTTCTTGCCCCGGCAGGGAGCAGCACGCGGGATCCGCCATCCAGTACTCTGGCGACTATGGTCCCCAGTGACAGCGATGCAAACGGCAGGCACGGCCATGGCATGCCCTTCTCGAAGAAAGCCGAATGGCCCGCACCATGCTGGGCGGGCCATTCGTGGGACGTTAGTCAGCGGAAGGGTCGGTTACTCGGCGTCCTTGCGGGCACCGCGTCTGCCGCCTCGTTTGCCGCCCTTGCCCTGACGTCGCTCCGCCCGTTTGGCCAGCGCGGCCGTGAATTCGTCCACCGTGATGCCGCCGCTGTCGTCAGCGTCCATGCGCCCGAACACTTCCTCGACTGTGGGGCGCTTGCGTTCGCCACCCTCTGGGCGCTCCGGGCGCTCTGGGCGCTCACCACCATGTTCCTTCCTGGCCGCCATTCGCTTCTCGTGGCTTGCCTTGAGCTCCTCGAGGGTCACGATGCCACTGCTGTCGGCGTCGATTCTGGCGAAGAGCTTCGCCGGGTCCTTCTTGCCTCTCGGCCCGCGTCCTTCGCCTTTGGCGGGTTGCGCCATTGCGACGCTCAGGCACATCAGTCCAGCCGCCGTCGTCCGCACGAGTGTTTGGATCTTCATCGTCTTTGCCTTTGGTTCCGGGCCGGAGCCCTGTTGGGGGGGATTCGTTGCAGCTCACGGGAAGCGGGATTCTTGCTTCTGCTGCATGTCTGGGTGGAACAATGCAGCCCGCGTGCCAGGACTGGCCGGGAAGCGAAGAATCGAGCGTTTTTGCTGGTTTGCCTCTCGGATTCCGCCGGGGGCCCGTGCATTCGCTCTGGGAAGCAACTGGGCGTGCCAAGCAGATCTTGCACAGGTGGCGTGTACACTGCGCAAAGACTGCACGGGCGAGGGACGGGGGCCGCGATCGGCTAGCCGTCTGTCTGCCGGTGTGCCCGGGCGACGGCAAAGAAATTGCGGAGCAGCGCCGGGCCATGCGGGTAGGTCGCGGGGCCTGACTCGGGGTGGAACTGCACGCCGTAGAGGGGCTTCTTGCGGTGCACGTAGGCCTGGACCTTGCAGTTTGGCGTCGAGGCGAGGAGGTGGAACTGGGATGGCAGCGTTTTCACCTCGCACCGGTGTCGCTCCTGCATCAACAGGGTCTTGGGAAGACCCTTGAAGATCGGGTCGGGGCGGACGACCTCGATGGGGAAGACACCCCACTCCTTGTACAGCCCGGGGTGGTACTCCGGGTTCAGGTCCGGTTCGCCAGGTCGCAGGCTGTGCATGTTGCCGAGTTCGGCCCCGTGGTGGACGGCGATGATCTGGTGCCCGCCGCAGAAGCCGATCTGAGGCACGCTGCAACTGCGGGTGACCCAGCGGTAGCCTCGGTGGGTCAGTACGTTGTACTCTGCATGTGGGGTCGCGCACCCGCTATGGCAGATGGCCCAGGGCTGGAGCTCCGCAATTCGTTTGCGGCTGAGCTGGGAGAAATGGAGGACCAGGCAGAGGTCGCGCGCCTGGGCCTCCAAGGTGTGCTTGATCCGCGCGCAGCCTGTGCTGGCACGGTACTTGGCTTCCGTCTCGGTTACCACGTAGAGGATCATGGAGGTCACCTTGTCTGGCGATGCAGTAGGTCTGTGGGGCTCGCCGCCTTCCTCAGTTCCAGTCGCGCATATTCAGCGCCATCCCTGGGTAGCATGCGTCAGCGTACGAACCAGCGTAGGGCGCAGCGCATGGTGATGTCCTCGAAATTCAACGAGTAGGGGTCGCACCGGCGGTACACAACGTGCCCGTCCGTGCGCACCATGAGCCAACCGAAGTCCCAGTCCCCGCTACTGTAGCGGAGGGGCACTGCCGGTGCGACCCGGATGACCGGATGCGTGCCGGCCATGAACAGGCGCTGCTCCGTGTAGTGGTAGCCAGGGCCGGCCTGCACGAACAGCTGATGGGTCTCGTCCTGCGCTCTCCCCTCGGTGAGACCCGCGCACAGACCCTCCACCCCTACTTTGAGCGCACACCCGGAGGCGAATGCGTCGATCAGATCCGTGAAGGCTCCGGCGCGGACGCGGCCGGCTTGGTCGTGCGCGAGCACTTCACGCCAGGTGTCGCAGACGCAGTAACGGAAGACGTCGAAATCGTACACGAAGTTGTGGCTCGGGGCGTTCGTTTCTGTGTCCCAGGTATCCGTCACATGATACTTGGGCATGTCCGGTGGCGGCTCGTCGGATGCTCGGCCACGAGGCCCGTTTGCGGGCGGGGCGTCGAGATGTGGCCGCGCGATCCCCTGCGTCCCGTCTTGGTTGTAAAGGAAGAACGACATCGACGGGCGCGGCCCGAATCCGGTTGGGAGTTCGATTGGCTGTCGCAGGCTCATGATCCCTGCCGTCCACGCGTCTCGCAGAAGGTATGTAATCCCGAATTCCGCCACTTCCTGGATTCGTTCCGGGTTGTCGGATGTGACGTCGATGTGCTCGTTGTGGATGAACTCGGTGTAGATGCGCAGGTCGGCCCCACGGCGGACCGCGTCGGCCAGTGCCGCTGCGCTGCCCGCGGCGACGCGCCGTTCGGAGTCGAGCTCAAGTGGACACAGCCAGTTATTCATTGCGCAGTCTCCTGGTAGGTGACCGATTCGGCAATCAACCAGCATGTGAGCCGACGCTGGCCCTGCACGATGGCTGATTGCTGGATCCGTGTTCTGATTTGCTCGTGAGCCACTGATTCACACTGAAGTCCGAGTTACTTCCGGACAGTGAAGGCTGTCTCTGCCCTGCGCCCGCTGCACAGCTCACGCACAGTCAGGCGCCAGGCGCCGGGCGGATCGTTTCGCGCGATGCGCAGGGCGACGGTCAACAGCCCGTCTTCGATGAGGACGTTGCCGCCGTGCTCCCAGGCCTCTGAACCGTCCGGACCCGTTACCTTCACGGATGCGGGGACGAGTCCCCTTACCGGCGTCCGGCGTGGCGATTCGAGCTCGAATGCGAGGCGTAGGGTGTCGCCGCAGGTCACCGAGGAGACTTTGCGCAGCACGCGCAACGCGTCGATCTGGTCGCGATACAGCGCGATCGGTACGGCTCCGTAGAACGCCGTCTGCACGTCACCGTCCCGCCGACCCCCCGCACCGGCCCGCAGCGCGATCTCCTGGCTCTGCCACAGGTCGTAGGCCCAGTAGCCCGGCGCGACTGAGATCGCTTTGCGCACGCGCGGCTCCGCCGCTTCGCGTTCCCGAAGGTAGTTGGGCACACCATACGTCCAGTCCTTTGACTGCGCCGCTTGCAGCGCTCGCGCCTCTGCCGTTGACTCGATGTCCAACACCCAGGCCAGAGGCAGGTCCCCAACGCGGTTGACGTGCACAAGTGTGTCCGGCGTCGGTGAAGTGACCGTTCCCATGGTCCGGTATCGGCTGATGGCCGCCTGGCACGCCGCCATCGCCTTTGGTGCGGCGTAGGTGCCCACGTTCGTTCCGAACGCGTCGTCGGCCCGCTCGGCACCCTCGATCGGGATCGTCGTCGCGCCATCGCACACCACCGTGCCGCCGTTCTTCACGTAGGCCTCAAGGGCGGCTTTGACCCCCGCCATCATCCAGTGATGGCCGCACACAATGATCAAGTCGTAGCGGGCGGCGTCGCCGCGCAACACCTCTTCGGAGGCGATGAGATCCACCCGCGCCCCGGCCCGCTGGATGTTGCCCAGTGAGGTGCGCATGAATTCGGTCGTCTGGTGCCGGTCGGTCGCGTTGAAGCAGAGCTGGGCCAGGTCCAACAGGAGTGCGATGCGTGCTCGCGGCACCCTTGCCTGCTGTAGGAACTCGGCGACCGGTGCAACCTTGGTCGCGACCTCACGCAGCGCATCGTAGGACTCCTCTTCGAGCTGGTAGAGATGGTCCTGACGTGCATCGAGCGACCAGAAGCCGACACACTGCGGCGCCTCGCTGAGGATGTGGTATAGCACGCCTCGCTGGAAGGCGCCGCCCCAGGCCGTGTAAGCCGCCGATGTCAGGACGCTCAAGGGCTTGTCACGGTTGCCCATGCGCACGGCGGCGATAGCGAATGAGTAGTGGTGGAACCAGAAGTTGTACTGGTAGAACGATGCCAGGTTCATCGGCGCCTGGTAGATGGGGGGGTAGTAGCCGCGAGCCACATAGAGCGGCCCGGACATGCAGCCGATGTCACCCATAAGGGCGCCGGGCCAGCCGGACTGTAGCCCTTCCATACCCGCTCGGGAGACCGCCGCGTAGTTGCCGGCGTGGTAGCGCACGTAGCGCAGCCATGGATGGTCGTCGGGGATTACGCCTTCCGGCACATCTGGCATGAAGGTGTTGCGGCTCATGCGCGGGCTCATGTTCTCTGCGTTCTTCAGTGGCGGGAGGGCGTCACGGGCAAGACCAGTGGCTGCGGTGAAGCTCGCCAGCGTCTTCTTGTTGAAGTCGTAGTAGCCGGCCATGGACCCATCGTCGTTCGACCAGAAAATGGGCACAATTGCCGGTGACGCGGAACGGCGCAGCAGACTCGACATCCTGCCCAGCGTCTCCCGGTACGCGGGCAAGTGCCCGTCGCGGATGGCGCGGAAGCCCAGGGCATAGCGCTGTCCGTGCTTCAGCGGGCGCCCGTCGTAGAGGATGAGTTGCTCGTCGCCGTTCTCTTCCGTCGTGTAGTGCGGCATGGCCATGGCCCGGGCGTTTGCCAGCAGGTTCTGACGCAGGAGCAGGTCCAGGTAGGTACCGAGTTGCCTGGCCTGCTCGGGACGCGTATCGGCGTTTGCCATCTGGTGCATGTTGAAGATGTTCACGTTCAGGTAATGACCCCGCACATACTTCAGGGCGAGCTCTTCCCGGTGAGGATTCAGGCGCCGGCTCTTGCAGAGGAAGAAAGGGAACGCGTTCTGCTTGCGTCTCGCGCAGATCCAGATGCGTTCACGCACAGGTTCCCGCTTCCCGACTACCGCTTCCAGACTGTACTCACCGCAGCGCCAGGGGGCCGTCGGTATGGTCTCGAAAAGGGTGAGTGCCTGGTGGTTGCCCGGCGCTCTCTCGGCTGTCCACAACACGGTGCCATTCTGGGTCAGACGCACTGACACGTGGTCGCCGTTGTAGGCGTCCCCCGTCACGGTCAGCTGCAGCGGGATCTCTTCGCCACGCTGGAAAGCGCGGCGCTCGATGGCCCCGAAGCGCATGGAAAACACGACCGCCACCGGCGGTTTGGCACCGTCGTTGCGCCACTCGACCGGCGGCACCGCCACCGGAGCAATGCCGTTGAACGTACACAGCCGGTAGATGCTCTCCAGGAGCGGCTCGACGTCGTTGAGAGTCACCGTCATCCCGATCAGGCCGGAACCCGGGTGCTTCGCGTTCACGGTCTTGATCCAGGCTAGTGCGGCCACGCCATCCTCGCTCTGAACGAATGCGTGAGTGATGTCTGCCAGGGGCACACCTGTCTGTAGGTATCGTGTCCACCCATTGTTCGCCAAGCCCCATCGACTGCCTTCATCAGTCAGCGTCTTGCCTTTGCCTCGCAGCCCGTAGACGAAGTGGACCCCGAAGCACTTTGTCAGGTACCGGTGATCCTCCGGCGTGCCTTGTCCTTGCTGCGTGATGGTGATGTCTGTCTCCCCTTCGAAGCGGTACAACGTATTGCCGCCGGGCGAGACGTAGCGACCGCCGGCGGCGCAGTAACGGAACAGCGGCGATGTGGTGTCCCAGGGAAGTACCAGCGCTTTGGGGGTGACGTCGCTGAGTTGCAGCACGACCGTGCCCGGGCAGGTGCCGGCAGCAAGATGGGCCTCGATCCACGTCAGCAGCGCGCGTGTGTCAATCTGTTCGAAGCCACGGGCGCGGAAGTAGCGTTGGGCCGGCTCCGTCCGTCCGGCGTAGACGACGCTGTAGAGTGGGTCGTGCAACACAACGCGTTGCGCGGGCGCATCCACGGCTCGCACGTTGCTTGCTGCGGCTGCGCAGCCAAGCAGAATGGCGATGCGAACGGCCGCAGACGCGTGAGATAGAGACATGACGCTTCTCCTCAGCGAGGACCGCGAATGGCAGGGGTGGGGTTGTCGCAACAGGGCTTACGGTAGCGACTGATAGGGAATCGCTTCCCGGGCCTGGGAACACTGATAGCGCGCGGTGGATGTGGGCGCAAGAAGCTCAGTGAGAATTGTGGCGCAGGAGGCCCGGAGTGGCGCCGGAGCGGATGTCCAGTGACGAAGCGCGGGGACACTGGGGTGTTCGGGGCGGACACTCACCTATGCCCTGCCGCCCTTGATTTCAGAGGGCCATGGGAAGCTCGTCGGGGGTGACGTACGCCAATACGCCTTCGCCCATCGCATCTTCACAACGGCCTGGTCTCACCCACGCTACGGTCTCTCGCGACGACAGCGCATGGGTTGTTCAGGCTCGCGGTGCAGCAGGTCGGTGGGGCTCGCCGGGCTGCCTGGCCAATCTGTTGCGCCGGGGGCCAGGAGTCCAGTTGCGTCGTCCCCCGGCCAGCGATTGCGGGCGGCGGGGGATTGTGAACACCCACTACCTGGTGTACGATACTGACACACGGTGACGATGGCCGTGCCATGCGAGCTGGTGTTCGAGCGTACCAAGGAGTCTGCGAGAATGGACCGAATCCAAGACAATGCGGAGCTGTTCGAGCAGTTGCTGGAGCGCCACCCAGACGCCATCCACTCGGTCGGCCGCGACGGGCTCATCATCTACGCGAACGCGACCGCGACCCAGCTTCTTGGCTACTCGAACGAGGAGTTGGTGGGCATGCCCATCTCCAACCTCTATGCGCCGGAACTCATGGGGTTGGTGGAGAGCGGGTTCAACCGTCTGCGGCGCGAGGGCGAGCTGTCCGTCTGCGACAGCGCAGTGTTGGACAAAGATGGCAAACGCATCGCGGTTGAGATCCGGTCCTATGCGATCTACGACGACCAGGGGGGGTTCGTGCGCACCTTCTCCATCCTTCGCGATATCCGCTCGGTGAGAGCCATGCACGACCGCCTGATGCATGCCAGTCGCCTGGCCGCCGTGGGGGAGCTTGCCTCGTCGCTGGTCCACGACATTGCCAATCCCCTCAGCACGATCCGGTTGGCGGGGACCTTGCTCCAGGAGGAGCTGAAGATGTTCACCTTGGACGAGCTCGATCCAGGATCGCTGACGTCGTCTCTGGAGATTGTGGACACGGCGGTCAGCAAGATTGAGACCCTCGTCGTACAGTTGCGCAATGTGGCCCGCAGCGACGAGGCGAAACCGCAGCCCTTCGACCTATGCAAGGCGATTCGCAACGCCACGCTGCTGGTCACCGGCAAGGTGCGGAAGACGAAGGCGAAGCTCGCGCTCGACCTGCCCGAGAGCCGCTGCATGGCCCTTGGTCGCGAGTCGGAAGTCGAGCAGGTCTTCATGAATCTGCTGAGCAATGCCTGCGACGCGATGAAGGGCTGCGAAGAGCGGTCGCTGGCCGTCTCCCTGGGCAGCGAGGACACGGCCGACGGGAAGCGTTGGTGCTGCACCGTGCGGGACACCGGCTGTGGCATCCCCGAGGAGGATCTGGGGCATGTTCTCGAGTCCTTCTTCACCACCAAGGGGAGGGGCGAGGGCACGGGGTTGGGACTGGCCATTGTGCAGAGTGTCCTGAACCATCACGGCGGGGATCTGGCAGTCACGTCCGAGTTGGGCAAGGGCAGCGTATTCACGGTTCATCTCCCGGCGCTCGGCTAGCTTGGGCAGAAGGCGCGGACGAGGAAGCAGGCATGGACAACGCGATCCAGACCGAACTCTTTGCCGCCCGACTTTTCGACGAAACGCAGCGCGTGTTCGCGTGCCATGCGGTGTCCCAGCAGGACTTCTCGCTCTGGTCCAGAGTGGCCCGACCAGCGTTGCAGGAGCTGCTCGGGCTGGAGCAGATCGCGCGCGAACTGGGGGAGTTCGTGGCATCGGTCGATCTTGCCGCAGAGGCGGCGACGTTCCCGGGGTACAGTCGTCGGCGCGGTGTGCTGCATAGTGAATCCGGAGTGGACATCCCCTTCTGGTTGCTGGAACCCGATGGCCCAGGGCCGCACCCCATTGCCATCCTGCCCCATGGCCACGAGAACTTCGGCATGGACACCTACGTCGGTATTGCGCACGACGCGGCCAAGCGGGAGAAAATCGAGCGGGAAGACCGCGATGTGGCCGTGCAAGCGGCGCGCCGAGGGATGCTGGCCATCGCCCCCACCACGCGCGGGTTCTTCCCTGCCACGATCCCGGACGAGCGCAAGCGCCATGGTGGGCGGCACTGCCGTAGCTACGCCTTGCATACCGCCCTCGCGGGACGAACCGCCACCGGTGACCGGGTATGGGACATGATGCGGCTGTTGGACTGGGCCACTGCGCGTTCCGACACCGATGCCTCGCGGATTCTTGCCATGGGCAATTCGGGTGGGGGGATGGTGACCACCTATCTCGCCGCCTGCGATCCCCGGGTTGCGGTGGCCGTGCCCAGCTGTTCCTTCTGCTCGCTTGCGAGCCCGGAAGGGCATCTGCATCACTGTGACTGCAATCTGGTGCCCGGCATTCTCCGCTGGGGTGAGTTCTGGGATGTGGCCGGGCTGATCGCGCCGCGCCATCTGCTCGTCGTGAACGGTGCCCACGACTCCCTGTTCCCGCTGGCGGAAGTGGACCGGGCCGTTGTCGAGCTTGCGCGCCTCTTCGCGGCAGCGGAAGTCCCCGATCACTTCGTCCACTGCTACGGAGATGGTGGACACCGGTTCTACAAGGATCTCATGTGGCCCTTTGTTGAGCAGGCGCTGTCTCAGACCTGCGCTGTAGCAAGTCGCGCGTGAGTGGTTTGGGCTAGCGAAGCTCCGCCTCAGACCGCTCGGCCCCCTTTCTACTGCCGGACGATTCTGCGTCCTGCCTGCTGCATCTTCTGCCAGCCTTGCCCCTTGGCGAGCATGGCGGACAGATCCCGCACCGTCTTGGCATGTTCCGGCTGGGCAGCCAGGTTGACGGAGGCGACTGGCCCCTCGCTATGGTCGTAGAGTTCGCGTTCGGCAATCTGACCGGTCTTGCGCACGACCCACTCGGTGTAGCGCCACTTCTCGGAGCGCATGCTGTAGCCCATTTTGGGTCCGCGCGGGTACTGGCTGAAGGCGGCCTGCTTCCAGGCTTGCTTGGGGTCGCGCAGCAGCGGGACCATGCTGGCGCCCTCGCAGGTCGGGGGGATGGGCACGCCGGAGAGAACGCAGAGCGTGGGGAAGATGTCCACGAACTCCACCAGAGCAGCGGTGCGTTGGCCCGCCTTGAATCCCGGGGCGCTGAGCAACATGGGCACGTGCGTATCGATCTCGAAGTTGGTGTGTTTGCACCACGCAGAATACTCGCTGAGCTTCCAGCCATGATCGCCCCAGAGCACAATGCTGGTGCTCTCCCGCAGACCCAGTCGGTCCAGTTCCTTGACCACCTTGCCGATCTGGGCATCCACGTAGCTCACGCAGGCGTAGTAGCCATGAATCAGCGCCTTGGACAGGTCGGCAGGGAACGGCCGGGTGTTCTTGGGGATGTTGGTATAGCCGTTGATCTCCCAGGAGGTCCCGTTGCCATTGCTTGCCAGAGCCGGCATGCCCTTCGGCCACTCCTTCTGCGGCGACAGCGCGATTTTCTCCCGGTCGTAGAGGTCCCAGTAGCGCTTGGGCGCGTTGAATGGCAGGTGGGGCTTCATGAAGCCAGTCGCCAGGAAGAACGGCTTGTCGCCCTGCTTGAGGCGCTGGAGTTCCGCGATGGCTTGCTCGGCAATCATGCCGTCCGGGTACTTGCCATCGGCGACATCGGGGGATTCGTAGGCGGGGCCGACTCCCCGTTGTCTCTTGTTCTTGAGATTGATGGCCTGCTGCGCCTTCGGGTCGAGATAGCCGCGTCCCTTCCAGGTCCCCTTCGGGTGCCACGCCTCGCCGGTCCAGCCGATACCGTTGTCGTCCTTGTAGTGGTGGTAGATCTTGCCCAGGGAGATGGTCTCGTACCCGTTGCTGCGGAAGTGCTGCGGCATGGAGAGGATCTTCGGGACGGTCTTGCGCAGGGGGTGCTTGAGGTCGTGGATGGTGGTGGAATCGGGGCGCATTCCGGTCATGAGGCTGATGCGCGAGGGCGCGCAGACGGCCTGCTGGCAGTAGGCCCGCTCGAAGAGCAGGCCTTCGGCGGCCAGCTTGTCCAGATGTGGGGTCTTGACCATCGGGTGGCCATAGCAGCCAAGCTCGGGCCGGAGGTCGTCGATGGCGATGAAGAGCACATTGCGGGAGGGCGGGGGAGTCTGGGCCCCACTGCGGCAGCACATGCCTAGAACACCCAGTCCTGTCAGGCCAAGGAAGTCACGTCTTTTCATCTGGATCATCCGATCGCGTTTGGTCCATCTGTCGAGGGAACTGGCTATACCGTAGTGTGTGCGGGCGGCGGAGGCGAGCGGTCAGCGGGTCCCGGTATGATGCCTCAGTCACGGATGGGGTCCGGAAGCGGGGCCAGCCCCGCACCCCGCCGGGGAGACTCGTCTCCCCGGACCCCACGTGAGTGCGTTGGGGAGCGGAGTACCGCTCCCCAACGCGACCGCCGCCGCTGGCGCGCCGAGCAAGGGCTTGGGACAGGTGTGGAGACCAGCGCCTCGCTCAGCCGCCGAGATAGGCCTCCGCCCGTGACTGAGCCATTGCGTCCCGGTTTGCTCAGCCTACCGGGCCATCGCGCGGGCGGCAATGGGCAGGCCGATGACTGTGGCCAGTCCCAGGAGGGTGAGCAATCCGCCGATCACCGGGAGGATGTAGGTCTGCGCCTCTGTTCCCGGCTCAAGGACGGCCTCGGTTGGCGACTTCGGATTGTAGTGCACCTTCACCCGCTTGCCTGGTGGGTATTCTTGTAGAATGCGCAGCGCCCGGTCGGGGGTGTTGGTGCTGATCTCCCCGAATCTGACACGATTTCCGGTGTGCTCTCTCCCCGCCACGCGATAGATGTAGTTGAGTCGCGTGCCGTAGATGGTCGTGCCCGATCTACTGAGCACGTAGAGTTCAGGATGGTCGGACACCTCCGGCACAGCCGACATGACCACGCCTACGGTCTGTGGCCAAGAGCCGCTGGCATGGGCAGCACGGACATTCAGGAGACCGATGGTGAGCATGGTCCCGCCACCCAGAAGAACGAGCCACGGCAAGATGTAGACCACCAACACCTGCGGGGCTGCGCGCCCCGCCTGCCGAGCCAGATATCCAGCGATGAAATGCGACATGCCGTTTTCTCTTCCCTTGAACGCTGGCTAGCCAACGACTTGAACAGTGGAATCTGCCGGACATGGCGAATGTATGGTCCAGGTTCCCGCCATGGCAGAACGATACATGGCCTTTCCCCATAGCTCAAGGCAGCGGCTCGGCGCGGGGGTCGCGGGTGATCTTGTGGCGGCTGGCGGGGTCGGTGTTGCGGACGAGGGGGGGGAGGTCGCCGGCGAGGCCGATGCGTTCGCCCTTGACGAGGAGGACACCCGCGATGCCGGGGATGGCCTGGATGCGGGCGAGGGTGGGGTCGATATCGTCGGGGGTCTTGACGAGGTTGGCGGCGAGGGTGGCGGCGGCGTCGGCCAGGCTGGCATTGGGGGCGATGACGGTGGCGAGATCGCAGTCGCCGAGGCTGAGGGAGTGCCCCATGCGGCTGGAAGAGGAGCAGATGGCGAGGGGAAGGCGCTCGGGGGGAATGGCGAAGGCGAGGCTGTCGCCGATGGGGCTGTGGCCGGCATAGAGGGCGACGCGTGTTTCCCGGGGTGCGGCGACGTACAGATCGCCGCCATTCTCGACGATGGCCTCGCTGGCACTGGCGGCGAGCGCGGCTTCGGCAGCAAGCTGGGCGATGGTGCCCGCGACGGCGGCCATGGGGCCGACGCCGGTCTGGCTGGCGGCGTGGGCCATGCGTCGGGCAATGTTCGGGGCATCGGGCAGCAGGCCGACGGGGACCATGGACCCGGCGAAGGCGGGATGCTGCTCGATATAGCTCTCCAGCAACGCCCGTTGCGCCTGAATCGCGGCGATGGCTTGGTCAAAGCGGTCGCTGCGAATGCGGAAGTTGCTGTCCTTGAAGTGAAAGGTCCGGGAACGGATCATGATGGTGGGTGCCGTGTGCCTGCTTGTGACTGGGGGGCGAAGTTGGGCGTGCTATCGCCTCTGGGGCGGTTGCGGGCCCCATGCGCGGGCGATACATTATGCGGCTGAGCCGCCGGAACCTTCTCGGCGGTTTGCGTGTAGGAAAACGCCCGCCCGCCCCACTGTATCCGGCATAACCGGACGGAGCAACGATGCCCAAACGCGAAGACATCAAGAAAATACTCCTCGTCGGCTCCGGCCCGATCATCATCGGCCAAGCCTGTGAGTTCGACTACTCGGGGACACAGGCCTGTAAGTCCCTGCGTGAAGAGGGCTATGAGGTGGTGCTGGTCAACAGCAATCCCGCCACGATCATGACCGATCCGGAGTTCGCGGACCGAACCTACATCGAGCCGCTGACCGCCGACATCCTCGAGGAGATCATCCGCCGCGAGCGACCGGACGCGATTCTGCCGACCCTGGGTGGCCAGACGGCGCTGAATCTGGCCATGGAGCTGGACGAGGCGGGCATCCTGGAGCGCTATCGGGTGGAGATGATCGGCGCGAGCGCCAAGTCCATCCGCATGGCCGAGGACCGGAATCTGTTCAAGGAGGCCATGCTGGCCATTGGCCTGGATCTGCCGCAAAGCGGCTCCGCCCACAGCATGGACGAAGCGTGGGCGATACAGCGCGAGATCGGCGAATTCCCGGTCATCATCCGGCCTGGTTTCACCCTCGGCGGCAGTGGTGGCGGCATTGCCTACGACGAGAAGGACTTCGTCGAGATCGTCACCCGGGGGCTGGACTACAGCCCGATTACCGAGGTGCTGGTCGAGGAGTCGATCCTGGGCTGGAAGGAATACGAGCTGGAGGTGATGCGGGACCGCAAGGACAACGTGGTCATCATCTGCTCCATCGAGAACATCGACCCCATGGGCGTGCACACGGGCGACTCCATCACGGTGGCCCCGGCGCAGACTCTGACCGACCGGGAGTACCAGAAGCTGCGTGACGCCTCGATCCAAGTGATGCGCGCCATCGGCGTGGATACGGGCGGCTCCAATGTGCAGTTCGCGGTGAATCCGGAGAATGGGCGGCTGGTGATCATCGAGATGAACCCGCGCGTGTCCCGTTCCTCTGCCCTGGCCTCGAAGGCGACTGGGTTTGCCATCGCCAAGTTCGCGGCCAAGCTGGCCATCGGCTACACGCTGGACGAGATCCAGAACGACATCACCCGCGAGACCCCCGCCTGCTTCGAGCCGACCATCGACTACGTGGTCACCAAGATCCCGCGCTTTGCCTTCGAGAAGTTCCCCGGCGCGGATACGACCCTGACGACGCAGATGAAGTCGGTGGGCGAGACCATGAGCATTGGCCGGACCTTCAAGCAGTCCTTCCAGAAGGCCCTGCGCTCGCTGGAAATCGGTCGCTTCGGTTTCGGTGCCGACGGCAAGGACGGTCCGTTCGAGGCCCTGAGCGACGACGAGCTGCGCGAGGCCATCCATCGCCCCAACGCCCAGCGGATGTTCCAGATTCACGCGGCTCTCCGGCGTGGCTGGACGGTGGAGACGCTCTTCGACCTGACCAAGATCGATGTGTGGTTCCTGCGGCACTTTGCCGAATTGGTTGCCTACGAGGACGAGATCCGGACGGCCGGGGACCTGGCCGGGATGAAGGCGGATGAACCCCTCTTCCGGCAGGCCAAGGAATTCGGCTACTCCGACCGGCAAATCGCCTTCCTTCTCGATTCGACCGAGGATGAGGTGCGCGAGGCCCGGTACGAGCTCGACATCCTGCCCACCTATAATCTGGTGGACACCTGCGCGGCTGAGTTCGAGGCCTACACGCCCTACTACTACTCCTGCTACGGGACCATGGACGAGACCCGCAAGTCGGACAAGAAGAAGATCATGATCCTGGGCGGCGGTCCGAACCGTATCGGCCAGGGCATCGAGTTCGACTACTGCTGCGTACACGCCTCCTTCGCCCTGCGCGAAGCCGGGTTCGAGACCATCATGGTCAACTCCAACCCCGAGACCGTATCCACCGACTACGACACCAGCGACCGTCTCTACTTTGAGCCGCTCACGCTGGAGGATGTGCTGCACATCTACCGCCGCGAGGGTTGCTTGGGCGCGATCGTCCAGTTTGGTGGGCAGACCCCGCTGAACCTGGCGTTGGATCTCGAACGCAACGGCGTCAACGTGATTGGCACCTCGCCGCAGAGCATTGAGGCCGCTGAGGACCGCAAGTTCTTCCAGGAACTGGCGGATCGCCTGGGCATTCTCCAGCCCCCGAACGGCACGGCGGTGACGGTGGACGAGGCCGTGACTATTGCCCATCGGGTTGGTTATCCCGTGCTAGTCCGTCCCTCCTTCGTGTTGGGTGGACGCGGCATGGCCATCGTCTATTGCGATGAGGAACTGACTACCTACATGGCCGAGGCCGTGGAAGTCTCCGACGAGCGCCCGGTGCTGGTCGATCGCTTCCTTGAGGAAGCCACCGAGGTGGATGTGGACTGCATCGCCGACGGCAAGACCGCCGTGATCGGCTCGATCATGGAGCATGTGGAGCGCGCGGGCGTGCACTCGGGCGACAGTGCCTGCATCATTCCCTCCGCCACGCTTTCAGATGCGGTTCTGGACACGATCCGCAAGCACACCTATGATCTCGCCCGCGAGCTGCACGTGATCGGTTTGATGAACGTGCAGTATGCGGTGAAGGACGACATCGTCTACATCCTCGAGGTGAATCCCCGGGCTTCGCGCACGATTCCCTACGTGAGCAAGTCCATCGGCGTCCCCCTGGCCAAGCTGGCCGCGCTGGTCATGGCGGGGCAGACGCTGGAGGAACTCGGCTTCACCGAGGAAGCCACGGTGCGCCACTGCGCCATGAAGGAGGCCGTCTTGCCCTTTGTGCGCTTCAACGGCACGGACATCGTGCTTTCGCCCGAGATGAAGTCCACGGGCGAAGTCATGGGCATCGATATCGATCCCGGCATGGCCTATCTGAAGAGTCAGTTGGCCGCCGGCAACCCCGTTCCCCAGTCCGGCAACGTGTTGCTGAGCGTGCGCGACCACGATAAGGAGGCCATCGTGCCCCTGGCTCGCGATCTGGTCGAACTGGGCTTCCACATCTACGCCACTTGCGGCACCGCATCGATCCTGTGGGACAACGACATCAAAGCGCAGGCCCTCTTCAGTATCTCCAAGGGCCGGCCCAATGTGCTGGACCTGATGCTTGAGGAAGAGGTCGCGTGGATTATCAACACGCCTTCTGGTCGCAGTGAGCACGAGGACGGGGTCCGCATGCGTGCGGACGCCACCGTGCGCGGTGTGCCCATCACCACGACTGTGAGCGCGGCCCTTGCGGCTGTGTCGGGCCTGAAGGCGTTGAAGCGCCTGAACCACTTCGATGTGTGCAGCATCCAGGAATACCAGCGCCACGCCCAGTACCAATCCAAGGCCTAGGCGCACCGCTTCGACGAGACCCGCCGTTCCAGATTTAGGACGCGAACATATGCAAGAATACAATTGGCGCGAGCAACGCGAGAAACCGGCATTCCTGGCTCTGGAGGATGGCACGGTCTTTCGCGGCTACTCGATTGGTGCCAAGACCGATCGGTTGGGCGAGGTCGTCTTCAACACCGGTATGACGGGTTATCAGGAGATCCTGACCGACCCCTCCTACCACGGTCAGATCGTGACCATGACCTATACCGAGATCGGCAACACGGGGATGAACGCGGAGGATCCGGAATCCCGGGGGCTCTTTGCCAATGGCTTCCTGGTGCACGGGGCCAACCAGCCGAGCAACTGGCGCACCGACGCGAGCCTGCAGGCCAAGCTGGCTGAGCAGGGCATTCCTGGGTTGGCTGGGATCGACACGCGGGCACTGACCGTGAAACTGCGCGAATGCGGCACGCTCAAGGGCTACATCTGCGCCACGGGCGAACTGGACGTGGCTGCCGCCGTGGCCAAGGCCAAGGCCTGGGAAGGCCTGGATGGCCAGGACTACGCGGGCAAGGTCACCTGTGACGAGACCTTCGAGTGGGACCCCGATGGCTCGATCAGTGCTTCCTGGGGCATTGCCGACGAGCTTCCCCCCACCGACCTGCATATCGTGGCCTACGACTTCGGTATCAAGTGGAACATCCTCCGCCGTTTCCGCGAGAATGGCTTCCGCGTGACCGTCGTCCCCGCCGCCACTTCCCCGGCCGATGTTCTGGCCCACAAGCCAGACGGCGTGTTCCTGTCCAACGGCCCGGCCGACCCGGCGGGTGTGACCTACGCGATCGAGAATATCCGCGCCCTGGTGGGCAAGGCCCCGATGATGGGGATCTGCCTGGGCCATCAGTTGCTGGGCCTGGCGCTGGGCGGCAACACCTACCGACTGAAGTTCGGGCACCATGGCTGCAACCATCCGGTGATGGATATGACCACCCGCAAGGTGGAAATCACCAGCCAGAACCACAACTTTGTGGTGGACATCGACAGCCTGCCCAAGGGCAGCGTCGAGGTCACGCACATCAACCTGAACGACGATACGGTCGAGGGTCTGTGTCACCGCACGGAGCCTTTGGTCTCCATGCAGTACCATCCCGAGGCCGCGCCGGGTCCCCACGATTCGGCCTACCTGTTCGACCGTTTCCGCACGCTGATCAAGGAGGCCTAAGGCCATGGCCGACCCGCAACGGAAGATCCTGATCCTGGACTTCGGCTCGCAGTACACCCAGCTCATCGCCCGCCGGGTGCGCGAGGCGAGCGTGTATTCCGAGATCGTGGACACCATGATCTCCGCCGCCGAGATTGCGGCGCAGGACGTGGCCGGGATCATTCTCAGCGGCGGCCCCGCCAGTGTGCACGAAGCTGACGCGCCGGGTTGCGACCCCGCGATTTTCGACCTTGGATTGCCGCTCCTGGGCATCTGCTACGGTCTGCAGTGGGCCACCGACCACTTCGGCGGCAAGGTCCAGCGCTCGGGTTCCCGCGAGTACGGGCAGGCTGTGCTGACTGTCAAGGGCGACAATCCGCTCTTCGAAGGTGTGGCCGAGACGAGCAAAGTCTGGATGAGCCATGCGGACGAGGTGGTGGAAGCCGCTGCCGGCTTCGAGACCATCGCTTCCAGCGACTCCGTCCCTTTTGCCGCCGTCTACAGTGCGGCCAAGCAGGTGTGGGGCGTGCAGTTCCACCCGGAGGTGGTGCACACGCC